>JALGTD010000031.1 GCA_029821515.1 Candidatus Zipacnadia bacterium
CGGGTGTCACGGACAATCTGGCCGCTGGGCATAATTCGGTAGGCGCTGAGGTAGATAGTGCCGCTCAATTGCTGGCTCAGCGGAATGCTTATCTCGGCACGCCCCGCCCGTATGTCAGCGGCACGGGTCAGCATAGTCTGGCGGTCCTTGACCACATCAAAGTAGACCGTCCCGCGCCCGGCGGGCGCAGTCAGCGCCGTCGCCAGGATGCTGTCACCAACGGCGTAAAGGGCAGCCTCGGTACGCAACAGAATGTTGCCGCCGCCTGGTTGGGCTTCGGTGGGCAATTGAATTTCCTTTTCCGCAGTGAAGCCGCTGGCTGTCCGCGCCTGGATATTCAGCAATACCGGGCCCGAAGGCCTCGCAGGCCCTCCCCGGGGCCAGCCAAAAGCCAGAGGCGAGCCCGGGAAGCTGCAACACAACCGTTGCCATGCCCATCTCGTCAGTGACGCGCACCACTTCACTGAGTCGGATCTGCTCGCCATCGCTACCCGTGGCCTCGATCAACTCGAGAGTTGCGCTGACCGGTGTGCCGTCGGGCTGGGTGGTCATAATGTAGACGCGATTTTCCAGATTGGGCACGAGATTACCAGACTCCGGGACGGCATTTATCATTATATGGGAGGCCGCTACCGTGGAAGTCTTGAAGATCGTCTCACTGTGCTCAGCGGCGTCGGTGAGTTTGACTTCAAACTCCAGGAATGCCTTGCCCTGCTCAAGGGGTTGACCCACAAAGCTCGTAGGCAGCCTGACCTCAAAGTCAAACGTGCCCTCGCCATCGGTTTTTCCTTCGATCTGAGCAATCTCGGTGTACTCAACATCAAAGGTCTTCACGGTGATTTGCACGTCGCCGCCGGCGACCGGCTTGCCGAAGAAGTAGTCGGCCTGGACAGTGCCTTGTACGTCCTCAGCGGGCAGGTAGTAGTCGCGGTCGGTGGTCAGCGTCACCTTGAACTTGGGCAGAACATAGCGTTTGACAGTGACCTTCTTCTCGGTCTCCTGGTCCTCGATAATCGCGCGAATCGTGTAGCGCCCCATATTGACCTCATCGGCCAACTGGAAATCAACCGAGGCGATGCCAAAATCGTTGGTTTGCTGGGTTTGCTTGAAGACCTTGTTGCCCCTGGCATCGGCGACTTCCAGGATCAAAGGGGTGTCCGTGACGGCGTGTAGGTTGGGCCGTTTGAGCGCCAGCGCGCGAATGTGCATTACCTGGGCGGGCTGATAGATGGGCTTGTCTGTGGTCAGCAGAACCTGGTAGACCCGCTTCAGCGTGATACGCTGAGTCAGTGAATCGCGGAACTCATTGTAGCGCGCCCGAATGACGAGGTCATAGGAACCGGGTTCAAGGTTGGGGATACCGAAGCCGGCTTGCAGTGTCCCTTTAGTATCGGTCCGCCCCACGAAGAGCTGCCTGGTGTGAGGCGTATCAAGCGCCGAGAGGCGAATTGACACCAGCGCGCCGGCGGCGGGCTGTTTCTGTTGATGGTCAGTGACCACCACCCGCAGGGCAGCGCGACTGCCGGTCAGCAGTTCGTGCGGACCGACGATCTCGATACCCAGCGGGTTAAGCGTTTGCTCCTGGCCAGTGACCGGGCTGAGCATTCCCCAGACCAGCACAAGCACGGCCGCTAAGATTATCGCGGTCGCCAGGTAGTTGGCACGAAGGCGTTGGTTTCGGTCGGTGAGAGACATTTGTCACCATCTCCATAGGTGAGGCGTTGTTCTCAATGGTTGCGAATACTGCGCACGTCCAACTTGGTCAGTTCTGCTGCGTTAGACGCAAGCGACAGGATGAAGGTTCCATTCCGTGGGTATGTGTCAGCGGAATAATAGTCGCTGCAGTGGGTCTCTGTGTCTAGTGTAAAGCAAAATCCAGGCCGTCAAAAGCGACAGCAAATGTCGGGGGTTGGCCCGCGTCGATGCGCTGCTGGTTGGCGGCCAGCACCTGCCGAGCGGCCTCAATAATAGCAGTTGGGGTAAGCTGGGATGCGGCATCAGGATAAGTACCGGCCAGAGCATTAGCGGAGACATCCAGGAATTTGCAGCGGCAGATCTTCTCGAAGCAATCAATCAAACTGTCTTTACCGTAGCCGACCGAGGCCATAGTGCCATCGGGCCGCTCGACCTGGCGAAAGAAGTGGGTATTACGGGTTCGCGAACCCTTATTCTCGATCCAGTAGCGTAGACCGCGGTACTGTGAGTCTGATTCAACCTTGCCGTACTCACCGAGCAGAGCGCTCTCCTGATTCACGTTTGACTCGAAATCCGCTGGCGTCAGCCAATTATTCTCGTAGCTAATCACTGTACCATCAGTGTGGGTCACTACCACCTGGGTAGCATCAAACGCATCCTTGCCAAACTCCTCGCGCAGCCGTTTTTTAACGCCCACTGCATAGAGGGCCAACGGTTGCAAGCCCAGATAATGGCAAAACAAATCCACCCAGTGAATGCCCACGTAGGTGAACGGATCGCTGTGCTCTACCCACTCAAAAATCTGGGTAGATACCTCCAGCGGCTCCTCCAGCACCCCCCGCGCAAAAATAGGACTGCCCAGTTCCGGCAGGATGTGCCTGAAGATCTCCAGGTGGTCCGGATCATAGCGTTTGTGCATGTCCACGCCCACAATGAGGTCGTTTCTCTCCGTCAGTTCGGCGATGCGGCGGGCTTCATGCAGCCGCAGACACATAGGCTTCTCGGTGATGACGTGGACGCCACGCTCCAGGGCACAGGTGATCGGCGCAGCGTGGAGATGATCGGGCGTGGCGACTATCAGCACGTCGAGGTCGTCTAAATCATCCAGCATTGCCTCCCACGGCGCCTCACCAAAATAGGGGAGAGGAGAGGTGCCCGTGCGCGCCTCGTTCTCGGCCACGGCCCTCTGAGCCGAGCTTTCGGTATGCGTTCCAATGGCCAGCATCTCTATTCGTATATTTGCATAGTCGGCTGCCCAGTCATCCAAGCCCAGCCGCCCCAGGTATGGAGCAATTCCATTGCGCTGCAGGTCACACATCGTCCCGGCGACCACATCGGAGCCGAACATCCCGTAGCCGATTTGTGCCACTTTCAGTACCTTCGTTGCCATCAGTATCACCTTACCATTTTGCTAGTAACTGTACGCTGCGCCTGTCGTCGCGCGTGCTTTATCTCAGGTCTCTTTAAGCTTCATCCTGGCGGTGCGCGTGTCTATTTCTTCCCCTGTTGGCACAATCAGCGGCTCATACAGTTCCAGACGGCGTGTGCGTATCCAGCGCCTGCCCGTAGCCCGCTCGCGCAGCTCAGAATCGAGCCAGGCCATTACCATATCGTCTCCTGCTCGGCAGGTTTCGGCCAGAATACGTCCGTAGGGATCAATAATCATCGAGTTGCCCGTACGGATTTCATCGTCGTCAGGGCCTATGCCATTCGCAAAGACAATAAACATCCCGTTGTCATGAGCGCGTGCCGGCAGCCAGCGCATCAGCCATTCACGCCCTTTTGGGCCGCGCAACTCGGCTTCAATCGCCTCGGGGTTGCTCTGTCGATTCTCCCACAGTTGCCAATCAACCAACCCCATCAAATCGGGGTCATTACTCACGACTCCTCCGGTCTGGTGTGGTGCCAGTAGAATCTCAGCGCCCTGCAGCGCGGTGATTCTCACGTTCTCACCAATGTTGCAATCGTAGCAGGTCAACAGACCAGCGCGGCAGTCATGAGGAGTGTCAAACACTGTATAGCTATCGCCGCTGCTTAAATGCTCGCTGATAAAGCAGTGCAGCTTGCGATGGTAAGCAAACTTGCCATCGGGCATTGCTACAACGTATGTATTATACATCGTTCCCTCTTCGGTAATCTCCACCACTCCGGCCCCAACGCTCAGCTCGTACTTGGTTGCTATTTCCCCAATAAACTGGGAGGAGGTGCCCCCGGGAACTGGCTCGGCCAGTTCCTCAAGCTGCCTGCGCGAGAGATTGCGCAGAAACCAGTAGCCAGTAATGCAACACTCCGGGAAGATGACGATCTGCACATCCTGTGCTGCAGCTTGCTCCACAAACTGGGCGATTTTCGCCCGGTTGGCCGGCTTATTCCCATTGATATGTTCTATCTGCACTGCTGCAACGCGAAGATCCCGCATAATTCGCACCACGCTGGCGGCTTGTATATAGCTACAAGCAGTAACTTCGCTGCTTCTTTCCCGTAAACCTGCGAGAAGTCCCGCAACAGGCCGCAAAAGGCGGTTTATGTTACCGAGGAGGGGACTGATGGCTGAGGGATTGCGTAGAATACGAGCGGTGGTGACCTCTTCGCATAATATATCTTATGTTAACTCTTGTTGGCATACCGGCACAGGCATCTCAACATGTACCTTATTCAGGAGGATTTGGCGCAAGTACGGTGAAAGAGAGTCTTAGGCGTTTTGACGGGACAGTTGTGAGCTTCATAATCGGCCGAGGTGAACGAAATGCGTCGGCGTGTGCTTGGTATCGCATGTAGTCCGCGGGCTGGCGGGAATTCGGATCTGCTTGTGGAAGAAACGCTGGCCGGCGCGGAGTCGGCGGGCGGAGCCGTGGAATTGATAGCTCTGCGCGACTTAGACCTAACGCCTTGCCAGGAATGCGACGTTTGCTTGAGCAGCGGCGAATGTCCGATAGATGACGACTTTCTGGAAGTTCTGGAGAAACTTCTGGCGTGTGACCGCCTAATTCTGGCTACTCCTATCTTCTTTATGAGCGTCACTGCCTATGCCAAGGCGCTGATTGAGCGCTGTCAGTGCCTATGGGCACGCAAGTATGTGCTGCATCAGCCGCTGTTCCCTGATCAACAGCGGGACCGACGGGCGATGCTCATCTCGGTAGCCGGTACTAAAAGCGAACAGATGTTCGACTGTATCGAACTGACCATAAAATACTGGCTTGATGTACTGGAAATGAAGCACGTTAGCAGTCTATTTGTCAACCAGATAGACGCCAAAGGCGACATCCGGAAGCATTCCTCGGCCCTGGAGGAAGCCTTCCGCATGGGACAGAGCCTGGTAACAGATGCGCAAGCGCCCGATAAGCCAGAGGTAATCAGGCTGTTCGGAGGGTTGTCCGGCGAAACTGCATTATCAGGAGACAACTTATAATGTGCAAGACGAATCGGCCCTGGGAACAGGGCTATGTTCAAGTCTATACAGGCGACGGTAAGGGCAAGACGACGGCTGCGCTGGGATTGGCGCTGCGGGCAGCGGGAGCCGGCGCGAAGGTGTTCATCGCCCAGTTTGCCAAAGGCAGACCCACTTCAGAGATGGCCGCTCTGCAGCGCTTTGCGGACCTGATTACTGTCAAACAGTACGGGCGCGAGCATTTCATTATGGCCGAGCCTGAGCCTGAAGACATTGAGGCCGCTCAGCAGGGCCTGGAGGAGACTCAGGAGGCGATTGCCTCCGGCGAGTATCCACTGGTTATCCTGGACGAGGCCAACGTGGCTGTGGAGCTAGGGCTATTCTCGGCGGAGGCGCTGCTGGCCGTCGTGAACGCAAAGCCCAAGCACGTGGAGATTGTTATAACCGGCCGCAATGCGCATAGACGCATCATTGACCGTGCCGACCTGGTCACGGAGATGCGCCAGGTCAAGCACTATTACACGCAGGGCGTTACAGCCCGAAGCGGGATAGAAAAATGAGCAAGGGGCAATGGGATAATCTACCAGAAGACAATTGCCGTGATTAGCAAACCGAGAATTGAAAAGCTGAGTACCCTGCAGTGCGGGCTGGTAGAAGCTACACCGATAGTGCTTCATGACCGGCTATATCGCTTTGAGTACGTGCGTGGCCCTCGTGGATCTATGCGAATTCAACAACGATGTCATAATCTATTATTCGTGGGGCAATCAACTTGGCACCGAACACCTGGCAGAAGCAGTCTACCGGGGCACGCTTCAGAGCTTTCTGCGGGGTTTCTTCCCTACCCGGGAAGATAGTGACTGAGCAGGCACAGCGCTGCTGGGCGGTTCGGACTTGCTGGGCGAGCTGCCCGATTTGGCTAATCTGCTTGCAGTCATCTAAGCAGCCTGCCCAAGTGCTCTATAAACCGTCGAAAACTGCAATAACTGCCCTGTTCAGTGCCTGGGCAATCTCTCTATCCCGACGCTGTCTTCACATTCTAAATAGTCTAAATAGACCACGGCGGTAGACTATGAGTACGCCGCCGGATATGAGCAACACAACGAAGCCGATAATGACGCTGAATATCGCGGCTGCACTGGTTGGCCACTGTGGTGGTACAGCGGTGTCGAGGTGGATGAATCTGCTGACACGGCTGTACTTTTCTACCAGGGCAACCAGTCCAAGCCCCTGGTCCAATGGGTCCAGCAATTGCGCCTGCTGGCCTTGTTCGCGCTTGAGGAATGCATATTTGCGCGCGATAGCCGGCAACTCGGCCATCTCTGTTCTGGCTGCATTTCGAAACTGCGCATATTGCTGTTTACGAGCTTTCGCTCCAACGATTTCAGTTTCCAGTTCTACTACTGTTGCAGCAACAGCGGCATAGGCGGGATCGATTTGCCGAGAGACCTGCTGGACAATCTCCTGTCTTATTTCTTGTAACTGCTGCTTTGTGCCGTCTATCTCGGCATTCAGCTTGACGATGTCCGGGTGCTGGTTACTCTTACCAATGGTCTGCTCAGTCTTCAAATCTATGTTTAGTTGCGCCATCTTTTGCTCCAGTGTGGTGATGACCGGATTCCGCGCCATTATCTCCTGCGAAATCTGCATAGCCGTCAACTCATCCAACTGAGCCCGGGCTGCCTCTCGCACCTTTGACGCTTCCGCCACGTGTGCTACAGCTTCGGCATAGGCAGGCTCAATGGTCTTGAGTCTTTCCAGAAGCTCTGTGACCTTGCTCTGGGGATCAAGCAAAGAATGTTGTGACTGCAGTGTCTGGATCTCTTGCTCAATGCGCTGCAATTGAGCTTTCGTCTCTTGTTCGCTGGCTTCCAGGAATTCGCGCGTTTGGCGGGCCTGGCGCAGATTAGCCTCAGTGACGTACTTTTCGAGCTCAGTGAGATAGCCATTTGCCAGTGCTGCGCACAATTGTTGAGCTTCTTCCGGTGTAAGGGGCGAACTGAGAAAGAAGCTATTACGCGGCCACCGTGCACCGGGGCATGTCACTGTGACAGTTACTCCGACGTTAGTGATTTGGCGGAAGTGGGTCATACTTCTCAGGGCCTCTACGGCATAGCTCTCGTTCAGTGACAACTTCTGCTCGAGATCATACTCATGCACCATTCTTAGTAACATCTCGCGGCTGGTCAGGATGGGCCACAGACTGCTCAGGGCGCCGGTGACGGGCGGCCTTAGCAGAGTGTCGGAAGTAGCAGCGGCATCTGCCAAATTACCAGCACTGCCGGCGATGATCCCGGCGACTATATCTGGTTGAGTGCTGATGAGCATAGAACTGGTAGCAGAATAGCTGCGGGGCAAAGACTGGTAAGATAACCAGCCAGCAGTGAGGGCAATGCCCACGCTAATGACCCCTGCAATAATCCAAAACAGCATGCCTGGCCAATTGCCCTTACCTGAAGTGTATGTTCTATATGTTGGCATAGCTTCCCCTCAGCTCCGGATACAGCAGATCGTGTAGGAATAAGGAATCAGCAAACTGTTGAGCATTTCTCTGCCCTATCCGGAAGAACCTGCTTATTGTGTCAGAAAGTTGCACTTACCATGGAGGATGTTTCTCTGTGCTGGCGAATATGGCATCTGCGTAGGAATCCATTCCATCAGACGGAAATAGTGCTGTTTGGCCCGGTGTATGCTGAATATTACTATGGCTGAGCAATCTTTATCATTTTCAAGGAGGTAGTAGATATGAGCAACATTCAGCGTCTTGCTTCAGAGATTGATGTATCCGAAAAGGTGATGACATTCGGAGTTTGTGCGACCAGTGATCCGCGCGTTGACGAGCAATCGCGCCAGCGCTGCGTCAACATCATTGAGATGACCGCCAACGTTATTGGCAAAGCTGTGCAAATGCCTGACGGTACTCCGGCAAATGTGGTCTATTCGCCCATTCTCATCGATGGCGAACCGCAGGCCGATATGGTCGCTCGCCAATTCAAGGATGCCGGAGTTGACGCCATTGTCTGCGTGCCGGATACCTGGGCCTTTCCCCAGCCGAGCTTAATCTCCTTGATCACACAGTTTCCCAAGGATATCCCGCTTAATCTAACCTGCGGGAACTCAGGCCCCAAGCCTGGAGTGGTTTTCGTCCACGCGTCCAGCGGTGCCATCTCCCAGTATGGCAAGCTGGTGCATATCAATGTGGGTACCTGGCCAGATACCGGAATGAATCCCGAGATGACGCCCGAGACGGCTGAGGCCCTCATTGACTGGTGTTACGCGGCGATGACTTATAGCGCATTACATGGCCGACGAGTAGTCATCTTCGGGCACGATTCAATGGGTATGGAGACTGCCCTGCAGCACGTCATCCCCATCCGCAACCTGCTGGGGCTGGAGATTACACGTCTGGATATGAAGCTACTGGCCGATATGCTCAGCAAGCAGGCCTATGACCCAGGCGAGCTTGATGAGTTGCGCGGCTGGATTGATCAGCAAGTTGGCGACCGGGTAGAGATTCGCAACGAAGAGGACGAGGCCCGCTTCCGCCAGAGCCTGGCACTATATCTGGTTGTCCGCGACCTGATGAATGATCTTGATGCAGTCGGGGGCGGGTTTATGAGCCAGTTGGAATGGGGCTCGGACCTGCGCGGGATTCCCCTGCCTGTCGCCGATGTGATGGAGTCACTGTTCAACTCCAGCTTTGACCACACCGGCCGCAAGGCCCCTCTCCCCTATGCCACCGAAGCCGACGTTCAGGGCTTGCTCACGCAGCTCCACTTCACCTGGCTCAGCGGTGGTAACCCCCCGCTGTTTATGGATTTCCGCAAGGTCTGGGAGCCCTGGGAGATTGACCGCCTGGCCGACGAGTTGGGCCTGAGTGAGGTAGAGCCGGAAGCGCTGTGGCGGCGCATTGGTTTCGTGGATGGTGACAACTCCGGCAGTGCTGCCTTTGACTGGGCTGCCGAGCCGGGTGCCAGCATCGAGCAGATTATGTCCCAGATTAGCTTCCCACTGGCCGACGAGTTCTACTTCCCCGGCGGTGGCAACTCAGTCTTTTTCGTCTCGCCGGGAGGAATTACCGGTATCGCCGGGCGCATAGCCTACAGCGCGATGAACAATGTCTTCTCGCTTATCTGGGATGAAGCCACTACTGTAAGCCTGCCCGACAAGCTCACCCAGGCGGTCTGCGAGACCTCTACACCGACCTGGCCGCATACCTTTGTGGTCCCCAAGCACGCCACTATGGGTGAATACAAGCAGTTTGCACCGGCCAATCATTTTCATATGACCTGGGACCTGCAGGTCTCGCGCCTGGAGTATTGGATGGACCTGGCCAATATCCTGTCCACCACACCGTGGCAGGCCCGCCCTGACTACATAGAAGGCACTGACCGACCTACGCCGCTGCTGTACATCGCCAATGGTGGGGAGACCGCGGCCAAGCTAGCGCTCGCTCGGCGACGGGGATAGTCAGAATGCTCAATCAGGCATCAGCGTAATGCTGGAGGCACAACTATGCCACAACAGTTGCGTGCTGCCATTATCGGTGCTTCGGGGATGGGCAAGCACCATGCTAAATGGCTACACGAGCTGGGCTGTCAGGTGGTCGGCTTTGCGGGTAGCTCGGAGCAATCGGTGGCGCAGACTGCCACTATGCTGACTGATAACTTTCCATTTGAGGGCACTGGTTATACGGATGTTGCCCGGATGCTGGAGACCGAACACCCTGACCTCGTCTCAATAGCTTCACCCAACAAACTGCACTATGAGCACGTTATGCTGGCCCTGGAACATGGTGCTCACGTGATGTGCGAAAAGCCGCTGGTCCACGACTGGAATAAGAGTGGTGAGCAGCTACTCTCCGAAGCTCAGGAGATGGCCGAGGCGGCGCAAGCCGCTGGAGTTGTCGCTGCCATCA
Organism: Candidatus Zipacnadia bacterium; assembly: GCA_029821515.1. Classification (GTDB taxonomy): domain Bacteria; phylum Armatimonadota; class Zipacnadia; order Zipacnadales; family Zipacnadaceae; genus JALGTD01. Next base: position 10,002 of record JALGTD010000031.1, read on the forward strand.
ACACTCAATACGCTGCCGCCCCCAACGCCTACCGTGATCTGGCAGCGCACGCAGGCGTTGCTGAACTAATTTCTCCGCCCCGAACATTCTTCATGCAGATGGAATCGCGCGGCAGCTCGGACGGCACCGACTACGAGCAGATATGGATTGATCTGGCGCCTCACCCGCTGAGTGTGCTGCGGGCACTGCTCGGCGCGGGCGAGATTGACGAAGCAACGCCAAGCGTTACCGTCGCTAGCAAGTGGGTGGAGGCCCGGTTCGACTTTCTGCCAGATGACGGGGACCCAGTCTGCTGCCACATTCTCGTCAGAAATGTGGCCGAAGGGCCGCTGACCCGAGCGTAAACGACCTGCTGGCCGACTACGAAGGCCGCAAGAACGACCAGGGCGTCTATGCCAGCTTTATGACGCTGTGCGGGCTGGAAATCGAATACCCTAATTTCTTGAAGCTATCGCTATCTCGCTTTCTGGAGGCAGTACGGGGTACAGGTAGGCCTCTGGCTAGCTTCCAGGATGGTGTAACCGACCTCGAGCGGCTGCTGGGGCTGCTGGCAAAGGGCGAAGGCGGAGATTAAGCCAAACTGAAAGGACTGGTTAACATGGTACACCAGGACCGTTACAATGTGCACACCTACCTGCTCTGGGCATGCCTGCTGCTGGTCGGCGGAAGTACGCTGGGTCTGCCCGGCTGCGGTGGAGGGGCTGCTGCTACTCCAGATCTATCGCGCGGGGCAGTCGTAAGCTCCCAGTTGGCGGTGGCCTACCCCC
>JALGTD010000032.1 GCA_029821515.1 Candidatus Zipacnadia bacterium
AGGGAGGGCCAAAACAACGCCATAGTTGCGCCACTGGCCACTATCAACCCCAGCAGTAGCTCTATGCGACCGGCGGCCGCCATTGCCAACCAAATTACAATCATCAACGCAGCCGCCAGGCGAGTGGTGCGCCTGGGCCCAAACCGATCTGCTATTGTTCCACTACCCAGACACGATATAGCATAAGTACCCCCGCCCAGGCAGGCCAGAATCCCCAGCACGGTAGGGCTGGCTCCCAAGGCTACCCCGACAAACTGCACGGCCAGCATCGCACAGCCGCCCGCCATATCCATAACAAAGGCGGAGCCGACCAGCCGCTGACCAGGTGTCCAGAGACGTTGCCACATCTACGACCACTCCACGACAATCAGCGAGGTTCTCGATAATGCCATATAACCAAGTGCCAGATCAGACAGGTGGCAGAACGGTCCTGCAATTGGCACAATTCTAACTCCTAACATTGGCGCTAAGCGGTATGTTACCAACAGTGACAACTTGCCCACTGAGTCTTCGCAACTTAGACGTATAAAAGAGCCGTGGATACCTCCACGGCTCACTTGATAGCAGGGATCGCCGAACCAGACGGGTGACGTAGCCGACAACCTGAAAGACAATAAACCCTGCTATGTAGAGCAGAAGCAGCAGATACTCCCAGCGCAGACGGCGGGAAGTAGCCTCTAAAGTATATGTATCAACATTCGCGCTCAATTCCCAGACCGCGCTGCCCCCGTCTGTGCGATCCGCATTGGAGGCGATGATCTTCCCCGGCATATTCAACTTGTAAGATAGTGTAGCTATCTCTTCGCCAAAAGTCTCCACGTCGGTGGCGGTCTCTCGATAGATGCTCAACTCTTCAGACCAATAGTATTCGGTAAAAACCGAAAACGGGTTCTGGATTATGTCGGTAATCTGCAGTGAGGCCGCCGCATCAGGGTCAGTGACTGCTTTAGATAGATTGGCCGGACGCCAATCGCGAGTGATCACCCGATTCGGGCCTTCCCCTTGCCAACTCTGGCGGTCAAAGTCTCCCGTTCGCTCCAACAGGCGCTTTTGGACTTCTTTGGTGCGATCAGGCAGGCATGTAACTGTATACTGGCGCAAGTCTTTGGTGCGATCAGGCAGGCATGTAACTGTATACTGGCGCAAGCCTGAGCCATCAAGGTTCACGACAGTGTGCAACTGCACGCTCTGCGAGGCCGACAACAGCAAGTAGGGCACAGCAGCCAGCATCGCGATGACGGAGGAGTGCCGATAGGTTGCTTGTCGCTCATAGGCCATAGTTGCCTCTCCTATCGCCCCGGCTACGCTTCATCAGATTGCTCGGCTCGGGCCGCCCGCTGACTGTGGTAGGCATCCCACGCACGCACCAAACCCGCCCCCAGCAGCATCGCCACGATGATAACTACCGACTTAGGAATATCAAATCGCCAGACGAGTACATCGAGCCGCACATCAACCCAGTTGCGGCCGATAAGAATCAGGGCAATTAGCAGAGCCAGGCCATATAGAAAGTTGCGCAGGTTCCACTCAGGCAGGCCAATGCGCGAAAGCTGATTACCTATCCGTTGACCCAAGCGGGTCAGCCAGCCAGGCTTACGTGCCGGCACCGCCTTGGCTGGGTGGGGGACTTGCGCTTCGATGTCCGGCTCGGCTTCCTCTGCCGCCGGGCGCTGTAGATCATCAAGCTCATCTGTCATTTGCCTGGCCTCCTTGGAGCTGACCGCACAGTGAGGCACTATCATTCACATCACCATTATAGGCAAAACCCCAGCCAGGGTCAAGAAGAAGCTCAACTTTGACGAGGTATTTCCCGGAAGCACAGAGCGCCACCCAGCTCAGAAGAAACTCAAGGTTTTATCTAAACAAATGTTTAATAAGTATATTATTTGAACATACTAAGTATATCTTAGGTATTTAATCAGAGTCGGCTCAATTGAACTGACTCGGGGAGGAATACCAGGCACTTTTTGACTTAGAACTATTGCTTTCACAACTTGAACTGACAGCCTACAAAGCAGCTACTGCCAACAGTCACAGCCAAATTAATCATGACACAAACAGAAACCAAGTTGGAAAGTCAAGTCAGCTCCATCAAGCCGCTGGGCATTGAGGGACCGAACGTTCACAGAGCAGTGACCGATGATGGCTGGGTACGCCTGAGTTGGGAGATGCGCCTGGTACTGCTGGGCGCGGCTTTGGTGGCTGCTCTTGTCCTGTACTTTGTGCTGCCCGAGATTGCCTACTTTATTGCTATCACGCTGGCTCTTATAGCATTGGTGGCCGTCAGCTTCGTAGTAGACGCCCGGCAAAATAGCTGGCTGATGGGTGGCATGGTGGCACTAATGCACGTAGCGTGGATCGCCTTCGCGCTGCAATTCACTGGCCACTTGAACAGCCCGTTATTGCCATTGCTATATCTAGTGGTCGTCATTTACGCCATCTACGCCACCAGCGCCCAGACCGGGCTGGTTGTGGGCGGGGCAGTCGTGGCCTTATTCTCTCAGGCCCTACTGATGGGGGCCGCTGACAGCAGAGTAATGCTTACGCTCGCCAGTCACAGCATATTGCTGATTGCCATGAGTTGGATAGTTAGCAAATACATGGCTCGGCTTTACCAAGCCCATAATACTGCCCGGCACAAGGCCCGCCGGTACTGGGGAATGACCGAGTCATCTGACGATGCGCTGCTGGTGGTGGACCCAGACTGGCGGGTGCAGGAGGCCAATGCTACGGCTGTCAGCATGCTAGGGAACGGCGATGGACCACGCCTGGAGGGAAAGAATCTTCTGGAACTGCTGCGGGTGCGTTATCCTGAGGCCCTCAGCGACTACCAATATCAGATTCTCGGAGGAGAGAGTGTCACACAAGTCCCCCTGACCGCCACAGGTACGAATCGCAAGTACCATAAACTGCTATTCAGTGCTATGCCAATCACGGAAGACAGCCAGACAACCAGCATCAATGTTGCCATTCGCGACATTACCGAACTGTCTCAAACCCAGCAGGAGCTCAAGCACCTTGAAAAGTTCGTGGCTATCCGTCATGTTCTGACCAGTTTGGGTCATAGTCTTAACAATCCCCTCGCCATCATTCGCATGAGCATCCAGGTGGCCCAAGTTCTGGGCGAAAAGCCCGACTGGGACGAGATTATCCGTCAGCTTGACCGCTGTGACGCGGCTATCAGAGGGCTGGAGGTTTACACCGCCGGCCGCGATGAGGGCATGCTAGCTGCTGATGTAAATGAAGTAATAGAGCAAGCACTGCTGATAATCGAGCCGCAACTGATGATCACGGGGGTTGAACTAGATCAGGACATTTCCCAAAACCTGCCGCTGGTTCACGCCAATCACCACAGTCTCTACCACAGCTTCGTCAACATCATAGTCTACGTGTGCCAAAACATGGAAGAGTGGCCGGGGCCACGGAAACTGCGTATCGAAGCCCAACGTCGTTCCAACGGTGTGGAGATCCGCTTTCGGAGCACCGGCCCCTCGCCCGATCCCGGGGAAGTGCCCGAACTGCTTAAAGGTACGCAGAGCGTTGCCGAGAGCGAGGACGAATTCATGGACGTGGGACTGCCGGTAGTATACAGCACCGTCCGGCAAGCCGGCGGACAGACTTCGGTATCGCCCAACCGCCAGGAGAGCGGAATACTTGTGAAGATAATACTCCGTACCGCCGACGAACAAGAAGTTAAGCAGTACCAATCTAGCCGTGGGAGTGTGAATAAGTAAGTGGAGACACCCAACGGACAGCGAATACTAATTGTCGACGACGAAGATACCCTAGCCCGACTGATGCAGGCCTTGCTGGAGCATCTGGGCTATAACGTCGACCGAGCTGCTGACGGGCAAAAAGCCCTCAAATTGGGCGCGCAGCGTAGTTACTCTGCGGTCATCTGCGATCTGCTGATGCCCACCCTCAATGGGATGCAACTCTTCAAGATCTGGCAAAATGAGTCGCCAGAGCTGGCTCAGCGGGTTATCTTCGTCACCGGGGACAACTTGGGCGTCCGGACCAACCGCTTTGTGGAGCTTTCCGGTCAGCCTTGTCTCTACAAACCCTTCAACATCGAGGAATTGACCAGCGTCCTCGATGACGTTACCAGAGTCTATGCCGGCAGCTAACTGTGCTGGGATGCCCGTTAACTCCAAGGAGGCGGAGGCTTGGCTGACACTATTACTTCGGCAATTCTCTTTGATGGCGGCAGGCGGCGCCCGATTAGTGCTGGCGCCGCTGCAGCGTCTGGGCGTGTGCCGCCAGCCCTTCAGCCTTAGCCAACTCGATTACATCAAAGGTCAGCCGATCTAAGCCGCGCTGTGTTGCAGAGATCAGTGACGTCCTCTTAACAAAGTCATCCACCGCCAGTCCCGAAGCAAAGCGGGCCGTGCCACCAGTCGGCAGCACATGACTGGGACCGGCAGCATAGTCGCCCAGCGGCACAGGCGTCAGCTCTCCGAGACACACACACCCGGCGTGGTCAATCTCGGCTAACAGCGCCAGAGGTTCATCCACCAACAGTTGCAAATGCTCCGGGGCAATGTCGCTGGCTAACCGGGCAGCATGGTGCAGATCCCGCACCAGCACAATCGCACCGAATTCGCTCAGCGAATCCTGAATCTCTGCGACCCGCTCGGCCCCGGCAATTTGCTGTTGCAGTTCAGCAGTTACCCGCTCTACAAGCGCTTCGCTGGGCGTGATCAACACCGTCATATTATCCCCGGTATGTTCGGCCTGCGCCAGCAGGTCAGCCGCCACTATGGCCGGCTTGGCAGTTGCATCAGCGATTATCAACACCTCGCTAGGCCCGGCCAGCGAATCAATGCCCACTATGCCGTAGACGTGTTTCTTGGCCATCGTCACCCAGGGATTGCCCGGGCCGACAATCTTACTGACAGGCGCGACGCTCTCCGCACCAAAGGCCAGAGCAGCGATGGCCTGGGCCCCTCCCAGACGATATATCTCGTCCACACCGCACTCGGCGGCGGCCACCAGCGTCAAGGCATCAATTGAACCGTCCTTGCGCGGAGGCGTACACATAGCGATCCGCGGCACTTCCGCCACCTTGGCGGGCATCGCACACATATACACGGTGGAAGGCAGGGGGGCACTCCTGGCAGGCACGTAAATACCAGCCGAATCTACCGGCGTAACCCGCTGCCCCAGCCACACGCCATCGAAGTCGTCAAGCCACGAGCGAGGCCGACCCTTCAGGTGAAACTCATACACATTCTCCCGGGCCCGTCGCAGTGCTCCTAACTGGGCCGAGGAGACCTGCGCATAGGCCCCCTCAATCTCTTCGGAGCCAACCACCAGGTGCTCAGCGGTGAAGTTCGAGCAATCAAACTGACGCTCATAGTCTATCAGCGCCTCGTCACCGCGTCGCCGAACGTCTGCGACGATGCGCTCCACGTCGGTCGCAATGTGTTCGGGCAGGTCGGCCAGTGACCGCTGGCACAGTGCCTGCAGGGCCGAACTGTCGCCAGTCCGTGCATCAATAACGTCTATGATTGGTGCCATCAGCGCTGCCACCTTCCCGGCCCGGTGTCCTGTTACCCCTGGCTGACAGCTTCCTGCTGCCACAGAGTTATTACCGCAGGACAGTGCCGGATTTGGATGGGGAACTGCTCGCTGCAGTCAACCGTATAGCCCTCGCCCAGTTCCACTCGCCGCACCCCATTGCCTCCGGTCAGTTTCAGCACAACGGGCTGTCGCCCACGATTCTCTTCGATGACCTGCTTGATTCGGCGCAGTGACTGCTCACCACAACCAGTCGCATCCACTTCAATGAATACGGTTCGGGCCGGAGCCGCGATGTCCGGCGGCGCAGGTTCGGGCTGCTCGTTGCCTGCGGATTGCACCGGCCCATTCACCAAGCGGCCCTGCTCAGTTTGCTTCCGTTGCTGCGCCGAGACAGGTACAGCCTCCGCCAGCGGCTTGATCCAGTCACACAGCAATTTCACCTCGTTGCCGTCATCACTGCGCGCGCCCTTCCGGTCAATCTTGCCCTTGACGACTACAACCCCGCCTTCGTTGATATTGCCCCGGTATTTCTCATAGGTGCTGGGGAAGACGACTGTCTCCAGGTGCTTGCCCAGACCTTCAAGCGTCAAAAACATCATTGGAGCACCACTGTTAGTAATATAGTGCTTGGTCTGGCCGATGATCCCGCCTACGATTACCGACGTGCCGTCGGCGAATTCTGCCAGCTCACGTATTTCAGCGGTGGTCCGCTGGGCCAACTGCTCTTGCTTCTCAATCAGCGGGTGGCTGGAGACATACAGACCAAGCAGCTCTTTCTCCAAGCGTAGGCGCTCCGCCTGCGGCATCTCCGGTACCCCAGGAAGTTGCTCATCAAACGTCAGCACTTCCTCTGAACCCGCCTCCCCAAACAAAGAGTTTTGGCCGGTGATCTGATCCTGTTGATATTTCTGTCCAGCCGCGTAGAGACTATCCAGGCCTGCCAGCAATGCGTTGCGCTCACCGAATTCGTCCAACGCCCCCGTCTCGATAAGCAATTGGACTGCCGTGCGCGGAACTTTTCTGCCAGGCAAGCGCCGGCACAGATCACCCAGCCCCTGATAGGGGCCGTTTCCCTCGCGTTCAGCAACAACTGCTTCCGCGGTTGGTCCGCCCAGATTCTTGATCGCAGCCAGTCCGAAGATAACTTCCCCGTCACGGGCCGTGAACTGTGCCAGGCTACGATTGACCGTGGGGGCACACACCTGCAGGCCCATGCGCCGACACTCGTCCATATACCGGCCGACGTCCTCGCTGTTATCCATAACCGTGGACAGGTGCGCGGCCATAAACTCGCCGGGGTAGTTAGCCTTCAGATAGGCCGTCCAATAGGCTACCAGCGCATAAGCCGCCGAATGTGACTTGTTGAAACCGTACGAAGAAAAGCTCTCCATCCGCGAGTAAACCTCTTGCGCGATTCGTTCAGCTATGCCGTTGTCTAGGCAGCCCTGGATGAACTTCGGCTTCATCTGTTGCATCTTCTCGAGCTGTTTCTTGGCCATAGCCCGCATAATAATCTCAGCCTGGGGCATAGAGAAACCAGCCAGCCTCACCGCGATCTGCATAACCTGCTCCTGGTAGGTGATCACCCCATAGGTCTCTTCCAGGATCGGCTCCAGGTCTGGATGTAGATATTCAATGGCAGCTCCGTGCCGACCCTCACAGAACTCATCCAGGTGCTGCATAGGGCCAGGGCGGTACAGTGCCACTGCGGCAATGAGATGCTCAAAGCGATCGGGCTGCAGCTTGCGCATCAGCCCGCGCATCCCCTCGCTTTCCAACTGAAATACCCCCGCCGTATCTCCACGACAAAGTAACCCGAACGTCTTGGGGTCATCGCGGGGGATAGCCAGTAGATCCAGCTTCACTTGGTGATTTCGTTGTATGGCCTCTAGCGTACGGGCACAGGCCGTCAGGGTCTTGAGCCCCAGGAAGTCGATCTTGATCAATCCGACTTCCTCAACCGGCCCCATCGGATACTGCGTGGTCACCATGCCATCCTTTTCGCCACGCAGCGGCACATAGTCGGTGAGCGGGCCATCCGAGATGACTACCGCCGCCGCATGGACCGAAACGTGGCGCGCCAGCCCTTCCAGGCGCTGGCCAATGTCCAGCATACGCGCGATTTCGGTATCCTCCTGCCGGGCTTCAGCCAACTCCGGGACCAGCTCACAGGCCTCTTTCAAACTTGTCCCTGGCGGTACTGCCTTGGCCAGAGCATCAACCTTATCCAGAGGTACACTCATAACCCGCCCGACGTCACGGATAGCCGCCCGCGCGCCCATTGTATTGAACGTCGCCACCTGGGCGACACGGTCCCGGCCATACTTCTCCTTGACATACTCGATGATTTCCTCGCGGCGGTCATCAGGGAAATCAAGGTCAATATCAGGCGGACTGGCCCGCTCGGGGTTGAGCATTCGCTCGAAGATCAAATCATACTCCAGGGGGTCAACATCGCTTATCTCCAACAGATAGGCAACAATGCTGCCGGTCGCCGAACCTCGCCCCGGCCCTACCAGAATGCCCCGCTGCTTGGCCTCGCGGATGAAATCACTGACAATCAAAAAGTACCCCGAGTAGTTCATCTCGTCAATGATATCAAGCTCGTAATCCAGCCGCTGGCGCACCTCGGGCCGCTCGGCGCCGTAGCGTTTCTCTATATTCTGCTCGCACAGATGCCGCAGGTAGCTGGTCACGTCGTAGCCGTTTCCCACCTCAACATGGGGCAGGCGCACCGCCCCCAGGTCCAGCTCAAGATTGCAGCGGTCGGCTATCTGTACCGTATTGCTCAGCGCTTCGGGAACCTCCCCGAACAGCTCTGCCATCTCTTCGGCCGACTTCAGGTAAAACTCGTTAGTCTCAAAGCGCATCCGGTTGAGATCGGAGAGGGTGGCCTGCGTCTGAATGCAGAGCAATACATCGTGGGCCTCAGCGTCTTCCTGGCGCACGTAGTGAGCATCATTGGTCGCCACCACGGGAATGCCCAGTTCTTCGGAGAGCTGTATCTCAGCGGCAATGATCTTCTTCTGACCGGCCAGACCGTGGTCCATAAGCTCCAGGTAGAAATTATCTTCGCCGAACAGCTCCCGCAGTATTTCGGCCTGCTGGCGGGCTGCGGCGTAGTTGTCATCGAGAATCGCCTGGGCAATCGCTCCCTGCTTGCAGGCACTGAGTGCAATCAGCCCTTCTGCGTGGTCACTGAGCAGTTCCAGGTCAGCGCGCGGGTGATAGTAGAAGCCCTCCAGGTGAGCCTGGCTGACGATCTGCAAAAGATTGCGGTAGCCGGCCTCATTCTCAGCCAGCAGCGTCAGATGCCGCGTACGCTGACTCTGGCGGGGAGCTCGTTCAAAGCGGCTGTCAGAGGCCATGTAGATTTCACAGCCAATAATCGGCTTGACTCCGACGGCCCGGCATGCCTTATAGAAATCAATGGCTCCGTACATCACTCCGTGGTCGGTCATCGCCACCGCCGGCATACCCATCTCGGCAGTGCGCTGGGCTAGGTCATCCAGACGACAGGCCCCGTCCAGCAGACTGTACTCAGTATGAACGTGGAGGTGAACAAACTGCTCGCCCATCGGCTAATTTCCTTCTATTGCTGTGTAGTCTGTTATGATTTATTGGTAGAGACTGCTCGAAAAGCTGCCGCTTGGTTACTCCCCGCCAGGTTGCGTCCGGGCCCCTGGCGTCTCGGCTTCGGTCTCTGCACCCGGCTCGGCGGCCGGCTCTTCTTCTACTCCAGCAGCGGCTGCCTCTTCCGGTTCTGGCGGCTCCTGCTCAGCGCCAATTACGGTGGTCTCCTCCCCGATCTTCTCCTGAACCTGGCTGAGTATTGCCTCAAGCTGATCCAGCTCAGCCATCAGCACCGGCCAGGCTTCCCGACGCCGGGCGTCCTGCGCGCCGCGCACACTCTCGCTGGCGCTGTCCAGTAGCTGGACGGTGGCATCATCCCGCAGATCAGCCAGTATTTCCACTATCTGCTCAGCGGCCTGCTGGAGTTGCTCGTCGTCCACTTTAGCCTTGGCCTGCTCGATGCGGTCTACTACTTTCGGCACCAGCGACGCCGGCGCCTGCATAGCAGTGTCAATGGCCGCCAGCAGCGACGAGGAGGCCGCACCAACCGCCTCCGATGCGGGCAGACTACTGATGGCCGTCAGCGCCCGCTCCAGATGCTGGGCCATTGCTGCCGCCGGGACTTCTGCGCGCAGCGCAGTTAGGGTTGGCCCCAGCCGATCCAGTGCAGCGGTCGTCTTGTCGGCTTGCTTGTTGGCGGCACCGCTACGGGCCACCCCCACCAGAGCCTTGGCCACACCCAGGTCCTCATCTACCACTGCTACCCCCGTGGGCGCCTCGGCCAGGGCCTCGCGGCGCTTGACCTCCTCGGCCAGCCCTTCCAGGGTGGTTCCGGTCTGTTCAGTATACTTCTGGACCTCTTCCAGCAGTTGCTGCTGCTCGGGAGAGATTTGCGGCTCTATCGCCACAGGGGGTGGAGGCGGGACGGTGGGCGCAACCTGCTGCTCGGGCTGACAACCGACGATCACTAAGATAAACAATACTACCGCAACGACGGAGCCAATAACACGCATTATTTGCACCTTCCCAAAACGAGGTGTTAATATCTGGAGGTACGGTTCTAATAATACCAGTCTGGAGAGCAGTTGGCAAGGGCAATTTTTTCGGAAAATTGCTCCACGTTTGTACGACGCAGTTTCCCGGCAGGCTGAGTTGCCACACCAGGACTGCGCCCTTATTGAGTCGTGGCTCCGCTGTCTTCGGTGGTATGTGTCAGGGACTGGGCACTGGCAAACATAGCCAGCAGGTGAGTGGCGTAGGGGTGGTCAGGGGCAAGTTGCAAGGTTCGCTGCCACTCAGCCTGGGCCTGGTCGGCTTCGCCCAGCGTATACAGGCTCACACCATACCAGAAATGCAGTTCGGCATTGCCTTTGTCGCGGCTTACAGCCCGGGATAGGATGCCCTCGGCATCCGCCGCCTTGTGCCAGCAGATCAACGACTGCGCGTAAGCCACAACAGCCGCCACTGAGCCAGGCTCCGCCTCGTAAGCTTCGCGCAACTTGTCCTGGGCCAGCGGCGCGCAGCAGCTTCCAACTTCCTCCTGCAACTCGTGGTCAGGTAAGGCCGCGAAGAAGTCGGTTAGTATGCGCGTCAGGCAAACGTCGGCGGCGGTGCGCTCCATAGAGGTGGCCCGCTTGGTGAAGCCGCCATGCCCGCCCGAAGTATCAAAGCGCTGCCGCCAGAACAGAATTTCTCCACTGTCAGCGGCCACGATCGTCAGCTTGATGCCGACCTGGGCTTTCTTGCGTTCGGAGAAGACACTCTTTTTCTCATACGTCTCCAGTTGCAGGACATTGCCGTAGATGGCCCAATCGGCCCCTACCTTCGCGGCAATGCGCACCGCGTCATCTCTTCTCATCGGCACCCCCGGCTCCAGCCTGGTGTCCTGGCTGACCACGGCACTGACCAGTGCCGGTGGCACAACTGTAAACCCTTCGCGGGTGAAGTAGCGATGCAGATGATGCCGACAGACCTC
>JALGTD010000033.1 GCA_029821515.1 Candidatus Zipacnadia bacterium
CCTGGCAAGGGCCCGGGACTCGCTGGCCCTCCAGCCCGCTCCAGATGACCTCCCCGGCTGTGCAGCTCACCAGCGGATCTACCTCTATTTCCTGCTGGACGCTCTCACTGAGAATCGAATAAGTGCCCGCGCTACTGATATACACATAAATGTCAGCAGGCTTAACAACCCTGGCCTGGCAAGCCAATCGTTCAGACTCGCTCAAATTGAACCTGCCCTCAGCTTCAGTGCGCGGGCCCAGCCCCTCTTCACCCCGCTCGATTCTTACGACGCACTTCCCGCAGGTTCCCTCCCCATCTTCGGCGTCAATTGCTATCCCCAGCTTTTGAGCATGCTCGAGAATAGTGCCCTCAAATAGCTCGACTCCCAACTTTCCCTTTCGGTATTGAGGGAAGAACATCTTGTGGTCAGCTAGCTGCTCGTTCATTTAGTCACCTTGAGTGTAAGGATTGGGGAATGGGTTCAAAGTTCATAGGGCCAGGACGCTAAGTAGTGTCCACCAGCCTACTGTGGCCCGGTCAGTAGCTACCATACTGCCTGACCAGGTCCAGAACATGCTCATACTGGGCGAAACTCACGTTATTGGGAACCGAGTGATCGGAGTGATAGATATAACCTCCGCCCTGCTTGGCGACGGGAATCTTGGTCCGTATCTCCTCTTCAATCACGGCTGGGTCCGGATCCGCCATCGCCCTGACATCAATACCCCCCATAAAGGCTATCTTGTCGCCGAACTCTCTCTTCAACTCCACCAGATCCATTCCTGCTTTTTGCTCCAGGGGCTGCAGGCAGTCCAGGCCGTCCTCGATGAATCTGGGAATAAGCTCTTTAACGTCGCCGCAACTGTGCAGAACTACCGGCAAACCTTCTCCGTGGAAGTAGTCAACCAGCCGCTGGAAGGTAGGGCGCAACTGCTCGTCATAGTGATGAGGCGAGAACAGCAAGCCATTGCGGTATCCCAGGTCACAGAAGATCCAGGCACCATCGAACTGGAAGCCCCCCTCTTTCATTATCTCATACATCTGAATGTTCAAAGTCGCATCCGTCTCATACATATCCCGCACCCAATCCGACTCAGTAGCAATGGCCATCAGCAATTGCTCGGAAGCTACATAGGACTGGATTTTATCATAGCCGAATGCAGCTCCATAAAAGACAAACCGGCCCTGCTCATAAGCTCGTTGGCAACCGGGCAGCCCCAGACGCCGGTCGGTGCGTCCGACCTCCAGCATTGACTCCTCTCCGCGCTGGTCATCAACGCTGCCGGCTAGCCAGGAACCTTCCCAATCAACCCGGTCGCGGCTGGGAGTGAGGCGTTCTTTCAGCTTCTCCCAATCTTCTTGCGTCTTGCACGGATAGTCAATGATCTGGGGAGTCGACGAGTAGTCTTTATGATCACGCCGTAGCCCACCGAAGGCCGTAGTTCTGAGGATGTACTCCTCATCCTCATCAATTACTTCAATGGGGAACATCGGAGTGGTGTCGGCACCGAAGGTAACTATTTCGTAGTCAAAGTATTCAGCGGGATCTACCTCTACCGGCAAACCTTCGTTGTGCCATCGCTCAATACTGGCCACCCACGGACTGTCATGCATCGGTATTCGGTCGGCCTCCTCGAGGTTAAGTGCAAATAGCACTCGTTCTCGCGCTGTCACTTGTAGGTCTCCCCTTTATTGAGGGTCTTTACCTCGGTTTGTCCAGAAGTGGGCTAAACTTGGTAAAACTATTCGGATCGGCTTATGCAAACTCTACTCCGCTTGGGTGGGTGCGTCAAGCTCCTGGCAAAACTGAGAGACAAGTGAGAAAGCTGCCCTTTGTTCTAGGAGTAAGGCCATTAACTGATGCAATGATCGTCAGCGAGACCATTGTCAATATGCTCAGGGCCCTGACTTGACTATAACTGCGTTGGACAAGCCTCGTTCACCTTCCACGATGAGGAGGAAAACCGCCTTGACTTTGGGGGGTGCGCTTGCCTGCAATGCCGGCCACCTGCAGATAGTGACTGGTCAGTGTCCCATCACTGTGCGCAATTAGCCCAATCTGACGGCCGACTTTCGCGAGAGATAGGCAGGCTGACGCTGGGGGAGGATGGAGCGGAAGGTGCTGCCCTCGCCCAGCTTACTCTCGATTTCCACTCTGCCGCCGTGGGCCTGGGTGATGCGCCGGACGTATACCATGCCCAGGCCAATGCCGCCAGCCTGACCTTTGGACTCGTCGGTGCGAAAGCCTGGCTCTTTGCCGATCCGTTCGATATCTTCCTGGGGAATGCCTATGCCCTCATCTTGAACCTCGATGACCACCTCGTTGCCCTGTTGCTTTAGGCGCACAGTAATAGTCGTGCCCGGGTTAGCATATTTCGCCGCATTTTTCAGGTAATTATCCAGGATTGAGATAACCTTGTCCTGATCTGCTTCAATCATCAAAGAACTGGGGGCCTCGCGGACAACTTTGTGTCCAGCCAAGCGGTCAGCCAACTCCGCCAGGATCTGTTCGGAAGCTTTGACGAGGTCAAACTCTTTTATATCAAGTTCGAGTTCCCTACCAGCGTGGATACGTGAGATGTTCAGCGTCTCGGATATGAGGCGGAACATACGTGATGATTGAATGAGAGCGGTTCCGATGAATTCATCTATCATATCCAAATCTTCTTTGGTGATTTCGTCCTCCACGACAGCTTCAATAGTCTGCAGGTTACCCTGGATGACGGTCAGAGGCGTGCGCAGTTCATGAGCCACCTGGCCGACCAACTCCTCAGCGGCTATGGAAAACGGAGATTGAGTGAAAGCAACGATGGCCTGCCCTTCCTGAGTGAGTTGAGCGCTGGTGGCGTAAGTCTCGCCGGCCGGGGTCACGAAGGACCCGGTGGCCTGTGTTCTGCGCCCCTCTTGTAGCGTAGCTATCAGCTCTGCCAGTTGGCCGCGGTAGTCGGCTTCGCGGAGTTGGTGATGCTGGAGGGCATCTACTTGTAGGGCCTGGCGAGCGGCCGCATTGGCGATGACAATACGGCTATCCTGGTCAATTAGCATCAGGCCAACAGTGACCGTAGCAAAGGCGGCTTGAATATCCTCGAACTCCTCGAGATGTTCCTCCACCAACAGTGCTGCTGCTTGGTTGGCGAGGGTCTCGGCCAGTTGTCGGTCTTCCTGGTCAAAGGTTGCTGCACCGCGTTTGCCCCACAACGCCAGTATGCCGACGGGATGCTTGATCAGCTCCTCTTCTGGCTCGATCGCCTCCCGCTTCCAGATAACAGGTACGACCATTACCGGTTTGTCCGTCACTTTCGGCGAGATCGCCACCTCGTTTTCAATTACCACAGGGGTGTCTGTCTCGATCGAGTCCACCACAGCTTCAGCGAGTGGGGAACTCGTCTCCATGTCGATCTCCAGGCCCGGATCGAGGGAGTTTCTTCCTGAGGAATCCATAGCTGTCTGCAAATGAAGGCGGTTGTCAGCAGCTCCGAGTGTGAAGCATGCCGTCCCCTTGCTCTGTATGATCTGAGTTACCTTCTGGCAAAAACGATCCAGTATTGCCGACGCCACCGGTGGTCACCTTCGTTTAATCAAAATGGTCAAGAATGACGATAGAAGCCATTATCAATGCTACTGAATCTCCCCTCCAAAGTCAAGCTTGTACGCTGCACTCTTAGCGGTCGGATCCTCAATTCAGTAATGTAATGCCCCCCATTCGCACCACACCAAGAGAAGGGTGTTTACTATGTGTGGTATACTGCATCGTTGCCCGATTACTGCTGTCGGGGAGGTGTTAGTGACAGTTATCGGCCTGCGGTGATATTGCCACTCTCATCAGTGTGAAACTACTTGATCTTCAGCTTGAACCAGCGGATATTAGAGACGCATTCCTCGTAGCACCAGAAGGCGACGAATATCATCTTATCTGGAAGTCTGACTATGCAGGGAGCTCCAAAGCGTAAGACGTTGAAGTTGTGGGCCATATCATCGGTTGATGCAGTCAACCCTTCAACGTGGGCTCCCCACAGCGGCGCGCAGGAGTCATTGATCCACTGGTCATCGTGCAGATGCGATAGGTTCGCCCACAGCCCAGGCTCATCCATTCTACGGTATATAGTCAGTATTCGCCCATCTTCCAGAGCAAGCAAGCTCATCGTCTGTCCGATTAAGCCTGTTGACTGCGGCTGTGACCAGGTGGCGCCGCCGTCTCCGCTCAGCACATATTGATTAGGCAGGTCCTGGCCGGTGGACTCGTTATAAGCCCAGGCTACAGCCAGGAGAGTACCGTCAGGCATTTCGATAATCTTCGATTCCCAGTAGATTATGTTGCCAGCAGGATCGTTCATCACATCCATGTATTCCGGCCAGCTTAATCCCTGGTCACGGGATACAAAGGCCACCATCTTCATGCCGTTGGGCTGGGAGCCGTCCCATCCCCGCCAGGTGGAAGTTGGTAGCAGCCAACGGCCATCAGTCAGGGGTACGAGGGGGCTGCACAGCTCAAATGACGGCCCGACCAGTGGCGGTTCTACTGGCTGTGGCTCCGACCAAGCCTGGCCGTTATCAGTTGAGCGCAACAGCAGGAATCTGGTGGGCACAAAACCGAGGTTCTCGGGATTGGTCAGTCCCTCGTTGGGATGCTCGCTGCGATCATGCTCGCATACCAGAGCAACGAGTTGTCCGTCGGGAAGGGCTGTGATTCGCGCTGCATCAGAGGTGAGTGGCTTGCCTTCGTATAGCTGGCCTTCCAACTGCCAGCTTTCGCCCCCGTCTTGCGACCGGCAAAGATATGTGTGCATATTCACAGCATCAAAGGCCTCCGCCAGGGCGACGGCCGCCAGCATCTCGCCATCGTTAAGACGGACAACCGAAGGAAACAGCGCCTGGATTGCGTGTACATGCGGCTTGGGGTTGCGGTAGATTAGCCCAGTTTTCAGTATCTTAATAGCTGACATATTTGTCGCCCTCCGGTCAACTCTGTTGCGTTTCAGTGGCCGTGTGATTCCCTTACAAGTTGGGTTTCGTTGCCCAGACGGCCGAGTCCTCTTGTCGGGCGCTCGACGATAGATGGGGCGCTGCAATGACAAATAACAGAAGTGCAGTTGCTCCAGTGAGTATGATCCAGAGAAATTGCTGAACTGCCGGCGAAGGTCAAAGCAATTGTGGCAACGAAAAATTGATTATATGCTAACCAACCTGACAACCGTAAAAAGCTTCACTGTCTCTGTTGGTGACGCTGAAAGCCGGTGAGGGTGAACTGTGATGAGATTGGAACAATTTCTCATTAACCAGCGTGAGGGAACTTCCGCAACGTCTGACGTCCAAGACTATGCGGCGGCTCGAGAAAACTACGCTGAGGTGGGAGTGGATACGGATGTAGCAGTAGGGACGGTCTTAGGCTTGCCTATTTCGGTTCACTGCTGGCAGGCTGATGATGTGCGCGGTTTGGAGGTACGAGAGGGGCCCGTAGATTCCGGAGGAATCCAGGCGATGGGCAATTACCCCGGAGTGGCGCGGACCGGTGAGCAGATCCGCCAGGATTTCGAACAGGCCGCTCGCCTCATCCCCGGGGCGCTCCGCTTCAATCTGCACGCGATGTATGCCGAGACCGGACGAAAACCGGTCGAGCGCGACGAGTTGACCCCTGAGCACTTTTCCACCTGGGTTGACTGGTGTGAGGACCACGGGTGGGGGCTCGATTTCAATCCGACCTGTTTTGGTCATCGGTTAGCTGCTGACGGAATGACTCTGGCTCATACTGATGACTCAATCCGCCAGTTCTGGGTTCGACACTGCCTGGCAGGCCGGGAGATTGCCGAGGGTTTTGGAAAAAGGCTGGGGAGTTGCACCTACAATATCTGGATACCAGACGGCTCCAAGGATGCTACTGTCGATCGAGCTGGTCCCCGCCGACGCCTTATTCAATCGCTGGATGCCGTGCTGCAGGCAGACTTTCCTCACGTCATTGACACCGTAGAAAGCAAGCTCTTTGGCATTGGTCTGGAGGATTACACCGTCGGCTCGCACGAGTTTTATCTACTGTACGCTGCCAGTCGTGGCATTGGAATTTGCTTTGATTTGGGTCATTATCATCCCACCGAGAGCGTGGCCGACAAGCTTTCGGCCGCTGTCCCCTTTGTGATGCCTATATTGCTGCACATCAGTCGGGGAGTGCGCTGGGATAGCGATCACGTGCCCCGTTTCAGCGATGAGGTCCGGGCGGTCTGTGATGAAGCAGTGCGCAGCGGTCAGCTCGACAATATTCTGTGGGCCACTGATTTCTTTGATGCCAGCATCAACCGAGTTGCTGCATGGGTGATCGGCGTGCGGGCAGTCCGCAAGGCCCTCCTTTATGCCCTGCTAGAGCCGTGGGAACTGGCCACGGAAGCTGAAAGGTCGGGGGACGGCGCTGCCAAGCTGGCTCTCCAGGAACTGCGCGCGGAGCTGCCTTTCAGCGCGGTTTGGAAGTATGCCTGCCAGCGGGCCGATGTTCCCGGTGGTCTGGCCTGGCTCGCCGAAATCAAACGCTACGAGCAGACTGTTCTGGACCAGCGCGAGTGAGTGGGCTGCCATCAATAGCCAGAACATCTTGTGATAAACGGAGCATTGTCCTACTTAGAGCGGATGCTGGCTGACCGGCTTGTCCAGTGACGTGTACAGAAGCCTCAACAGATGAAAAGAGCGGATCAAGATGGCAAGCCGTATCATAAACAGGCTAAGGAAGCTTCGAAAGTTCCTACGCGTCGGTGGCTGGCAAATCCTATGTAGGCCGCGTGTGATTGCAAACTACTTTTTGAACCAGCGAGAGCAACGCGCCAAGGCCGTGGTGATGAAGTCTCTGCCCTCGAAAGTGGAGATGGAAATCAGCGGGAAATGCAATCTGCGTTGCCGCCATTGCCTTCGTTCGTACAGTCACTATCCCCGACCTCAAGAATTTATCACGCTGGCTAACTTCGAAGCTATCCTGAAGCAATTGCCGTATACAGTAACCCTGACATTAACTGGAGCGGGAGAGCCGTTGCTCCATCCTGATTTCCTGAAGATAGTACGCAGGGCCCGTGAGCTGTTACCGCATCTCAACATCGTTGTCTACACAAACTTTACTCTGATCGGCAAAACTGTCACTGCACACGAACTTGTCCGCAGTGGCGTAAGTCAGATTCACGTTTCTCTTGATGCTGCCAGTGCCGACGTCTATCGTCAGGTACGCGGGGCAGACGCCTGGGACCATATAATTGAAGGGATTAAGGAGCTGCTGGCAGCACGCAGCCAACTTGGTGCCCGCCGGCCGCTCGTTGGGACTGACTTCACTATGATGCGGGATAACTTCCACCAAGCTCCTATGTATGTGGAGCTTGCATACAAACTGGGAGTTGACTATATTGCCTATCCCTCGTTGCTAATGACAAGTTGGGGCTACTCCGACGGCGCTGAGGGTATGACTAAATCTGCTCTCATCAAGGTAATGGAGGAGACCCGCACTGTAGCTCAAAAGTTAGGAGCACCAATGCCGATAGAGGCTTATGTGGCGGATCCAGATGGCTGGTTTTCCCACTACGAAGAATTGCGCTCTAACTATTTCGAGAACTGTATGTTCTTCCGAAATCAGATCCAGATTGATGCCGCCGGTAACTTTCGTCTTTGTTGCCGCCACCCTGGCTCCTCACATACTTACGGCAATGTGCTGGAGAAGCCGTTCAGCGAATTGTGGAATGGTCCGGTAATAATAGCCGCCCGCCAACGCCAGGTGGCTGGTGAGATACCGCTGCCGCCTTGTGGGGAGGTCTGCGTCGTCCCGGACCCACCGCTTGCGCCCTGAGCGTGAGACCTCGTTGTTATATGCAAATCACACGAGCTACATATCCCGCCAGTCGAATATTACGCCCATTGTTGTCCCCCGATTGTCCTGCAGAAACTCGTAAACGGCGGGAGCTTCGGTGGGGGAGAAGCGATGAGTGATCAGGTCGGATACTCGCATCTGTCCGCGCCGCAGATATTCCATAAACAGCCGCATCTGGCGGGCAGCCGGCCACTGCTCGGCCTTCCCCGGCGGTAGCTTGCTAGTGTGAGTGCCAACTATGTTCACCTGCCGGGCCAGTACGTCCTGGGTCAGATGCTGGCGCGAAGGATGGGGGGTATCTCCTATCAGCATCAGCTTTCCGAAGTTGCGAGCAAGTTTCAGCCCCATTGGCAGCACTGCGTAATGCCCGGTGACATCGTAGACCACGTCCGCCATTTGCTGGTCGGTGTGCTGGACAACGAAGTCATGGGCATCGGCGGCACTGCCACAAAAACCGTGAGTGGCGCCATGCGCCAGTGCCATATCCAGCCGTTGCTGAATAGTGTCTATCGCCAATATCTCGAACAAGCCGATGGTGCGCAGATATTGGGTCACCAGTTGGCCTAACGGACCCAGTCCAATGACGACTGCTCGATCTCCCATAGTATGCTCTGCCCGACGTACTCCCGTCTGCGTGGTGACAGCCAGGATCGACCAGGTCGCCTCCTCATCCTGGATATTATCGGGAATTTTGACAAGATGTGTTGTCTCGGCGGGTACGGTCACAAATTGGTGGTGAGCCGCCCCAGTACAGACTCGGTCACCTTCATCAAATTCACTGACCTGCTGGCCGACTTTTACCACTCTTCCTACGTTGCTGTAGCCTGGATAGAAGGGGTACTGAACCCACCTGGCCCAGGTAGTATCGGCATCGAACTGACCCCGATAACACCAGCTCTCCGTGCCGGTGCTGATCAGGCTGACCGTCGTCTGCACCAGAATCTCTCCGAGGCCGGGATCCGCGATTTCTTCCTCAATCATTTCACAGCGCTCGGGCTCCGTGAATACGACATTGAGTGATTTCAAGGCAGTCTCCTTCCTGGCAAGGACTGAATTGTCGCCTGCTTCTTAAGCTTAGGGTTCCGCCTTGCAGTGCTGTTCCCTTCTTGTCGGTTTGGCGGCGTAGCTTGGCGGCCAGCTTACTGACCCGTACCACTCTTGTGCTCTGCAGAAACAGATCCTCTGGGGAACAGTCTGAGCCCGACTGGCGTCTAATAGGTATAAGTCGCCAATATCGTTGAAGGAGTGAGCTTTATGCACCGAGTGGGCCTGCTGACGATTCTGTTGATTCTGCTGATTTGTGCTTCCGTCCTCGCTGATGGGATGATCATCCCCGGGCCAATCACCCACATTATTCCTGACGAGCCGTACTTCACGGTGAAGTATCATCACGTCAAGGTCGAGATTGAAGACCAGGTATGCACCACCTATGTAGACCAGGTCTTTGTCAATGACAGTCGCCGCGAGATGGAGGGGACCTATCTGTTTCCGCTGCCGCCTGGTGCGGTGGTCACCGAGTTTGTGCTGATCGCCGACGGCAAGGAAATAGAAGCCAGGCTGCTGGACAAGGACGAGGCCCAGCGTATCTACGAGGAGATCGTGCGCAAGCGCAAGGACCCCGCGTTGCTCACCTATGCGGGCAACAACGCCTACCAGGCGAAGATCTACCCGATTCCGCCCAAAGGCGAGCGCCGTGTGGAGTTGCGCTACTCTGAGGTTCTGCCCTACGACAACGGCCTGGTGAGCTATCTGTATCCGCTCAGCCCCGAGGGGCTCTCGCACAAGCCGATTGAATCGGTAGTCTTTACCGCTGACATTCGTTCGCAGCAGCCCATCGGCAGTGTCTATTGCCCCTCGCACGAGATCGAGGTCAACAAGATAAGCGAGAAGCACGTGCGCGTCTCGTATGAGGCCAATGACGTATTGCCCGAGCGCGACATCCTGCTCTACTACAACGTGGCAACCGACCCCGTTGGGCTGAGTCTGGTGACCTTCAAGGAAGCCGGCGACGACGGCTTCTACCTGCTATTGGCGGCGCCGACGGTGGAAGAAGATGAGGGCGGGGTGGTGCCCAAAAACATCTGCTTCGTCCTGGATACCTCCGGCAGTATGAGCAGCGACGACAAGATAGACCAGGCTAAGGACGCGCTTGACTTCTGTGTGGGTAGCCTCAATCGGCAA
>JALGTD010000279.1 GCA_029821515.1 Candidatus Zipacnadia bacterium
CTTCATCGGGACGGCGCGGCTGGGCGTATTCCAGATTCTCTACGACTGGGTGGAGTCGGGCTGCCGCATTCCTCTTATCGGCAACGGCAAGAACCACTATCAGCTACTCGAAGTCGAGGATCTCTGCGCAGCCATCTGGCTGTGTGCAACGGCCCCTGCCGAGAAGGTCAATGACACCTTCAACGTCGGGGCTGAAGAGTACGATACTGTCGGCGAGGACGTCGGCGCACTGTGCGAGTATGCCGGCAATGGCGCGCGGGTTATGACCACTCCGGCCTGGCTGGTGAAGCCGACCCTGGCCGTGCTCGAAGCATTGCACCTCTCGCCGCTATACAAGTGGGTCTACACTGATAGCTATGTGGCAATTGACAAGATCAAAGAGCTTCTGGGCTGGCGGGCCGAGTACAGCAACGCCGAAGCGCTGATCCGCTCGTATCAGTGGTATCTGGGCCATAAGGCAGAGTCCGACTCAGCAACCGGAGTTACCCACCGCGTCGCCTGGCGGCAGGGCATCCTCGGCCTGTTCAAGCGTATCCTCAAGTAGCCGTAAGAATGCCAGCACGCTTATGTTTTCCGAGGACGAGATAATCCTGCGCGAGCTGGCCGAGCGCGTGGCCGAGATTGCCGCGTGGCCCGAACAGGACCAGAAGCGGCAGATGTGGGTAGACAAAGGAGGAACTGAATATGAAGGTTGTCGGCTTCGTGGGCAGTCCGCGCAAGGGTGGTAATACTGACCGTCTGGTGGAGGAGATTCTGGCGGGAGCACGAGATGCGGAGCATCAAGCCGAAAAGCTCTACCTATGTGATTATGACCTCACCCCAATTGACCCGGTCTACGGTGAGGACACAAACTGGACCGACTCGCGCCAGGATGTAGCTGACCAGCTTATTGACAGGATGGTGGCTGCCGATGCAGTAGTCCTCGGTACGCCGGTCTACTGGTTCAGTGTAAGCGGCCTGTTGAAGCTGTTCATTGACCGCTGGTCGCTTTATCAGCGAGGCGATGAGCGGCTCCGCGATCTGATGCCGGGTAAGAAGCTGGTGGTGGCCCTGGCCCTGGCCGATGCCAATGATAACTATATTGAAGACGTCCTGGCGCCGCTGCGCTATGCGGCCAAGTGGCTGAAGATGCCGTGGGCGGGGGAGGTAGTTGCTACTGGCGTCAGTGACCCCGGAGAGGTCGAACAGCGACCTGATCTACTGGCCAATGCCCGCGCCCTGGGCCAGTCGCTATGACCACGAATCACGCAAGTAGGTAGAAGGAACTGGGCACCAAAACGCCTGTTGACGAAGCTCTGAGCATGAAGTGGTGCTCTCCCACCCCGGTGCCCGTCTCCGCCAGCTCGGCTTACTTCGACGGCTCTCCGGGCCGCTCAGCAGACTGATCTGCGCATGATAGCAGGCACAGCAGCCTTTACTGTGAGGACCTACACAGCGTTGAGGACATCACTCACTGAGACGATGCCCTGGACCTTGCCCCCAAAGATGACTGGCGCCCGCGACAGCCCGAGGTTGGCCATCAGGCGTGCCACATGTCTGATGTCCAGGTCTTTGTTGACCACCACCAGCGGCTTGCTCATGATCTCGTGGATGGCCACCGCTGTTGGGTCCTCCCCCTGGGCGATCACCTCATAGCAAATGTCGCGCTGAGTGACAATGCCGTAAGCATCGTCCTCGGAGCGACGATCAACTATCAGGCACCTGACCCCCTCGTCCTTCATCATCTGGATGGCATCGGCCACCGTTGCGCTCCCGTCAATGGTGACTACGTCCCTGGTCATCAGATCTTGGGCTGTAGCCATGTCTGCCACTCCTTCCCGTCTAAAGATTCTGTGTAGGATGGGTCTTATTACATGTATTCGTCGTACGCACAGAAATCCCTTCTCTGCCCGCTAAGCCACACAGTTCGCTGGCGGGCCTGGTGCGACCACCACTCGGCGTTGCCCTCTGTCCGCTTGGGTGGATCAGGGCATATCTGATTGCTGACCAGCAGCGGGTAGGTTCTCTTCGATCCGCTTGGCGCATGCCAGGGCCAGTATTTCCTCCAACGTCAGGGCGATGGCAAAGAGCAGAAGCATGTCGGTAAATCTCAGCCAGGCTGAAGGTGTAGCTACCACGCGCAGCGCCACCCACCAGTACTTGGCCAGCATAGCTCCTATGCCGCTGGCGATGGCAAACAGAATCAACAATCGGCGCACCACTATCATCTTCGGTCCCCCCTCGTCTGAATGGCCTCGTTGCTACATAAGTAATATTCACCACCGCAAAGCAATATCCTTGCGTCTGCGGGCAGGTGTGTCAACCCAACCGGTGCTGGGCTGGCCCGCGGTCAGAGGAAGGAATCTTGCCTGTTGCTGGTGAACAGTCGCCCGAATGCCCATATTGCTGTTTGGAGGTAAATGCTATGGTCGCTTCGCAGGCCATTAGGATAGGATTCATCGGATGCGGCGGCATCGCCCACTCGCACATGCAAGCCATCGAACGCATCCCTGAGATCGAAATCGTTGCCGGTGCTGACATACAGATAGATCGCGCCCGTGAGTTTGTCCAGCAGGCTGGTGCTGAAGCTTACTTCACGGACTGGCGCCAGATGCTGGAGGAAGTGGAACTTGATGCCATT
>JALGTD010000034.1 GCA_029821515.1 Candidatus Zipacnadia bacterium
GGCTTTGGCCTGTTTCCATTCCTCCAGCGAGCCGTAGTTGTGCCCCAGACTGCTTTCCCAGAAGGCGATGTGGCCGCACCAGCCGATGCCGCCGTAGCAGCAGTCGGCCCCGCCAGTCGCAGCGATCATATCCGAGTAGTCGTTGATGTTATCGCTGTTGGGGAAATGGATATTCTCCTCCGGGGGGCGCAACTCGGCATCAATCTTGCCGAAGAAACTGGCGCGCATCGCGGTCGCAAACGAGCCTTCCCAGTCGGCGGGTGCCGTCTGGCCGTTCTCATCGGCGTACTCATCCATATTGAAGGTGACGAGGTGCTGGCAGTCAATACGCAGCCGGTTGATAATGGCGGCGGCGATCGCGTACTGCGGCACCGGGCCGACCGGCAGTATCGCGGCCTGCACGATGCGCCCGACGATATCCAGCGCGAATTCCGAGTAGAAGATCTCGGTGCTGTCAACGACGCGGATGTTGAAGTCGGGATTGTCGTGCTCGGTGATTTGCTCGCGGGTAATCGCGCGGACCCGTGCACACTCCTCGGGATCTTGAAAATCAATAAACTTGGCCAACGCCGGCGTAAAGGCCATCTTCAATCCTCCTTCATTTATGTTCTTCTCACAGCATCCGTTTTCTTCACCGGGTTGGCTTTGTCCTTCCTGGAACAGCATTACGGCTCACCGCAGGGCGCAAAGCAGCGTGCCATGCCGTGGTCCGCAAAACTCATAGACGGATTTTGCGAAAAACCGGCTTTGCGGCCACAAGGCATCTTTGTATATTGGTGTATGAATAGTCCACATTAGACCTATCGATGAACTACCTTAGTAGCGTGAGTACACACCGGGAGGATTATCGCTACCGACAGCGAATAGAATTACAGCCCTCGTTAGCGAAACTACAAAGCAAATTTAAGTCGAGAAGGGATGATTTAAGATGATACTGGAAGGAAATGCTGCCATAGGTCAATCGGGCGGGCCGACCATGGTAATCAACGCCAGCCTGGTAGGAGCGATTGAAGCGGCCCGGGAGGTGCCACAAATACGGAGACTCTATGGAGCTGTGCATGGAATGGATGGGGTGCTGCATGAGCGGTTCATTGACCTATTCCGCGAAGATGACGAGCTGGTCGAAGAAATTCGCTACCGCCCCTCGGCAGCACTGGGGACAAGCCGCATCAAGCCCGATGAGACCGACCTGGCACGGGCGATGGAAGTGTTCATCGCCCAAGATATTCGCTACTTTTTCTACATCGGCGGCGACGACTCGCAGTCAGCCTGCCACGCGCTGTCGGAGCTGGCCAAGTCCTACGACTGGGAGATGAATATCATCGGCATCCCCAAGACGATTGACAATGACCTGGTAATCACCGACGTCTGCCCGGGGTTTGGCAGTGCGGCGCGGTTTGCGGCTTCGGCGGTCCAGTACGTCTCCTGCGACGCGGAGGCCTTCGGCACCTGTGAGGTAGTTGAGGTTATGGGCCGCAACGCCGGCTGGTTGACTGCTGCAACTGCGCTGGGCCGCAATAAGCCTATGGACGGCCCCCACCTGGTTTATGTGCCGGAGGTGACGGTCAATCCTGATAAATTCCTGGCCGACTGTCACCAAGTTTATGACGCGTATGGCTACCTGGTGATCGCCGTCTCCGAGGGTTTCTCATTCGCTGAATCCGAAGTAGCAACGACTTCTGAGAAGGTTGACGAATTTGGGCATGCCCGGCTGGGGGGAGTGGCTGAGGCCCTGGCCGACATGGTGGAGGAGGAAATAGGTGTGCGCTGCCGATTTGACCGCCTGGGCAATATGCAGCGCAGCTTCGCGCTGACCCAATCCCAGATTGACCTGGACATAGCTTACGCAGTCGGCGATAACGCGGTGCGGCGAGCTTGTAATGGAGAGACCGATGTGATGATCACAATCCAACGTAAAAGCAGCGACCCGTTCGTCTTCGAGTGCGAGACCACTTCGCTGAGCAGCGTAGCCGGACAGACACGCTACCTACCCGACGAATATATCAACGACGAGCAAAACGGGGTAACCGAGGCATACCTGGAATATGCCCGCCCGCTGGTCGTGCCGCGCGAGCATTACCCCCTGAGCCTGCCCAACTACCCCCGGTTCCAAAGGTTCTCTATTGAACCGAAGCTGGAAGCTTACGAGCGATAAGAGCAATCCAACCGGTACAAATAGGGGCATTACTCAGATGCCGGTAGGACTGCCAATTGGGAGTGAGA
The DNA here is from genome assembly GCA_029821515.1 of Candidatus Zipacnadia bacterium. Taxonomy (GTDB): domain Bacteria; phylum Armatimonadota; class Zipacnadia; order Zipacnadales; family Zipacnadaceae; genus JALGTD01. The sequence goes on from JALGTD010000034.1 coordinate 2,224, forward strand.
CTGTGTGTCTAAGTGTCTATTGGTGACGGTTGTTGCCATCGGGGTTGTGCCATTCGCTGCGGCTTTTCCGGTACTGGCATAACGCGATCCCTGTTTCGGTTTGGTCTGCTCATCTTGCATAAGTCATCTCACCGTTGCTGCAGAATAATGCTTCAATCACTACATATAATTCCAGAACATCCTGTTGTTTGACGTCAAGCCCGGCTGTGCTATAATGACATGTGACTTTCACAACAGTCTCCACGGAGGGAACAAATGCAACCATCGTTGAGCACCGAACAGATTGATGGACTGAAAGCCTTCTGTACCCCAACCATCTCCAATGCTATAGAACTATTCGACATTCGCCCGTGCACTGAGGGCTTTATGCGTCCGGGTTTGCACTGTCGCTTTCCCGAGATGGGGCCCATCGTCGGGTATGCCGCCACTGCTACCTTTGCGGCGCAGCAGCCTTCGGCAACACCGAGTGACTGGCAAGCCTACTATGAATCGGTCCTGGCCCAGCCAGCGCCGCGTATATCCGTGGCTGAAGACCTGGATGATGAGCCTATAGGTGCGCTATTTGGCGAGGTAAATACAACAGTACACAAAGCGCTGGGCTGCGTCGGCCATATCACCAACGGTGGCGTGCGCGACATAGACGAAGTTAGAGAGATCGGCTTCCAGTTCATATCGAGTTGTGTACAGGTGGCCCATGCTTACGTACACCTGGAAGACTTCGCTATCCCCGTGCAGGTAGGCGGCGTGACGGTGAATCCCGGGGATCTGCTCCACGCAGACCAGCACGGCTTTTGCATAATACCCCCCGAAGTAGCTCCTCATCTGGCCGAGGCCTGCCGCGGTATCGAGAAAGTGGAGCAACCTCTTCTGGAACTGGCCCGTTCGTCAGCGTTCACTGTTGCCAAGTACATCCAGGCGCGAGCTAAGTCGGCACAGGAATTAGCCGCTTTGTCCGCGGACTTTGCCCAGCGCATCACATCACGGTAAGCCAAACAGATACACAGATACAAAGCTCCCACAACGACAGGAGTTTTGAAACAATGGAAAAACATAGAGATGAACTATGGAAAAGCTTAAAGTTGGTGTTCTGGGACTTGGGCGCGGAATAACGCACCTGCGCAACTTCCTGGCATTAGAGCAAGCCGAGGTGATCGGCGCTTGCGACCGCTTCGAGGCCCGTCGCCAGCGGGCTGAAGAGCTGCTGGTGCCTGCAGGTGGGCAAGTGGTGCCTGAGTTTGATGATCTGCTGGAGATGGAGCCTGACGCAGTAGTAATCGCCAGCAATGGCAAATGCCAGGTAAAACATTCTTGCCAGGCTATGGAGGCAGGTTGTCACGTGCTTTCCGAGGTGCCGGGCGGCTATACCGAAGAGGAACTCATTCGCCTGCGGGACACCGTGGAACGCACCGGAAAAACTTACATGCTGGGCGAGAACGCCTGCTTCTGGGACTTCCTACGCTACTGGCACAAGTGGGTCGTTGCTGGCCGCTTTGGTCCCATCTCTATGGCTGAAGGCGAGTACCTTCACTACCTGCCAGAAAGCCTGTACGCTCCTGACGGCTCGCGGCTCTCACCGACTGAAGCCAAAGCGCAGGGGCGCACAGACTGCAAACCCATCTGGCGGGCCGACCAGCCCCCCATCCAGTACCTCACACACGACCTCGGCCCGCTCCTGGAGGTCCTGGACGACCACGTGGTCTCCGTCACCTGCCGTAGTGCTCCGTGGCGATGCGTGGACGCGCCTCTGCGGTCCGACGGCCAGATCGCGCTCTTCCAGACGGCCAAGGGCACGCTCATCAAGATCGCGGTGACACTGAGCACTCGCCAGCCGGGCAATGGCGCACACCGTTATCGTCTATTCGGTACCGAGGGCAGCGCGGAGTGGTTCAGCTACGAGGGCTTTTGCCGTCGGTTCGACCGCGACCGCGACGAGAAGGACGGCTGGGAAAGGGTTGATATTGGCCTCGCTGCCCGCGACGATGACGCCAGCTCGGGCCACGGGGGTGCTGACATAAAGACCACCCGGCACTTCACGGAGGCGGTATTGGCAGGCAAACCCCCACCCATTGACGTCTATCGCGGCATCGAATTCGCACTGCCTGGCATCATTGCCAACCGATCCGCGGAGATGGGCGGCGCACAACTGGCCGTACCCGACCTGCGTCGGGAACCGTTCTCCACGACAACTTTCTGGGACACCGTCGGCCTACCTGACACTGAGCCTACTGGCCAACCTTACCAACAATCATAAGACTGGGCATCTCCACGCATAACCGTGTGTTATACGAACTCCCGGGAATTCGGCCAATGACGAGCCGCGGCGATGTAGTCAGGCCCGGCGCGTAGTGCAGTGGTCGACTGGGTCATCTGTGGGTGGGCAAGCTGTGGCCTGGAACAAATCATCCCCGAACCCCGTCAAACGCATAACCACTACTAATCTGTTCAGGATGTGACATAGTAACCGTGCGCAGCAGTTCACGGTCGGTGGTGCTGCTGGTAGCTATTGTGCTACTGGTAGTAATGCCGGCCCGGGCCAATCCGCTAAAAAGCATAGACCGCCTCTTCGATAAGTGGGAGCTGTTCCAGGATGTTCAGATATCAGGGAACAACACGCTCACTCTTCAGCAGCACTATATTGAAGGGTCGCAATCAGCCTTTGAGGGGCAGCGCTGGGATACCGGCTCGCTGCAACGGCGCAGCAGCCTGAGCCTCGAAGGATCAATCTGGAAGGAATTCGGCTTCCAAAGCGACCTGTCCTTTTCCGGCTACGGCCCCAGCTACTCCCGCTGGGTGGTGGGCTATGTTGGGCACGACTCGGCACTGTACTTCGGTGACCTGAATATCAGCCTGCGCCAGAATGAATTCGCCGGTGTTGCCAAGAGCCTGAAGGGCTGGCAGCTCGATCAAAACCTGCCGGGCGGTGGCTTGTTGCGGGCCTTCACCTCCGAGGATAAAGGCTATACTCGCAACGAGACGCTTTCGGGCAATGATACACCGGGCCCCTATTTTCTGCGGTTTACGCCGATTATTGATGGCAGCGAGTCAGTCAAGGTTGATGAGCAGCCTCAGCGGCGGGGCATAGACTACCGCCTGGGCTACCAAACTGGTGAACTGTGGTTTGACCCGATTGACGGCCCCACCAAAGTCATTCCCAGTACATCAACGATATCGGTAAGCTATCAGTCGTCGGGATATTTTGGTAATGCTGGCACACTGACCGGGGCGCGGGCGGAGATGCCTCTGGAGAACGGGCGAATCAATGTGGGCCTCACCTGGCTGCGGCAAGATCGGCCCGAAGTCGGCCAGGGTGATACCGTCGCCTACCAGGAGAATGTCTACTACGGCTCAGGTACTACTGGCCCATTCGACACCAACTTCCGCCCCATCATCGCCGATGGCGCTGAAGTCGTTTATCACGGGCAAACGCAGATAATCTCGGAGGCGCTGAAGGTTCTCGTAGATGATGTAAAGATGGCGGAGGGTGTTGACTACGACACTTACCGGCAGATCGGCCGAGTCATCTTCCGGCTAGGCGTCCCGCCAACATCCTTGGTCCGCATCCAGTATTACTATGAGCTGGGAGAGACGGCACTATCCCAGGACGCCGAGGTAGCCGGCCTCGACGTCAACTATGAGGCCAGCGACAATCTGTGGCTGAAAGCCGATTTTGCTACCAGTGACGCGGGCGGAGCCTCGTCTACTGCTCTGCAGACGGCGGTCAGCTATCGGCAGCCGCGGTTCGACGTGCTGGCGACATATCGGGATGTTGCGCCGCAGTTCAGCTATATAGATTCCTCTGGTTTCCGCCGCAACGACAAGGGCCTGAAGCTGGATATCGGTTGGCAGCCAGCTAAACACGTACGGGTGCAGAGCCAATTCTCCGACCTGGATAGCACTCAGGGGTTATCGTTTGGATACAGTGGTTACGGTGGCGGCATCGGCTTCAATACTGGCACCTCGCCCTATCAGGCCGCTGCCGGTCTGGCGCAGACCACCCCGACTCAAGACGTATCCACCCGACGCAGCGATATTCAGATGCAATTGGACTTCCCCGGCTGGCCGACGGCAACCCTACAGCGGCAAACTATGTCGAATGCCGGTGGCACTCAGGGTGACAGTGATTACCAAGAGATTTCTCTGAACATAAGTCATCCCTTGACCGACGCCCTGCGGCTGCAGGCCTCTCTATCGCAAACTGACCAGGACTACCTGGGCAGCGAGTCGGCGGACGCCCAAGGCAGCAATACACGTCGCCGGCGGGTGTCGCTGACCTATAGCCCGTCGTCTTCCCTGAATCTGATAGCAGACCTGGGCAATATCAAGGCGAGCGGTTTCGGCAGCGAGACCAACCATTCCAGTTCCGACTACACGCACCTGGGGGTGACCTGGTCGCCGTCGGACAAACTCCGTTTCGACCTTAACAGAACTGACTCGGAGTCCCTCGGTCGGGTCAGCAGTGGCTTCTACGGGGGCTTCCCTGGGAGTGGATATGGCGGCGGGGGTGGCTATGGAGGACCAATTGCCGGAGCAGTGCCTACCCAGGACGACGAAGAAGAGGATGATGTTCCTCACTATCAGGATAGCACTACTTCGCTGAGCGCCACCTACTCACCGCGCCGGGACCTGTCACTGACGCTCGGCGCCGGACAGCGAAAGTATCTCAGCGGGGGCGGCAGCGGTTATCTTTCGGACAGCACCCAGGACTACCAGAATCTGTCAATCGTCTGGCGGGCGACCGACGAAATCAGCCTAACGACCAGCTTGAGCCGCGATGAGCTCAACTTTCTGGAAGAAGGCCGAGGGGCGGTTGACAACCAGTCGACGGTACTGGGCTTAGACTATCGGCCTCGCGAGAAGCCCTGGAGCGTCAACCTGCAGATGAATCGAATGTCAGGTACCAGTCCCTCTTACATTGAGATTGGTGGCCACGAACGCTACTATCAAACTGGCACCAGCCTTTTTGACATATCGGGACAGCTCAGCTATGAGCTTAGCGATCGTATTCGGCTATCTGCCCGTACCGGGCTGTCCGACTTCGACAGCGGTTATTCCGCATTCAAGAAGCAGACCGCCGATATCAACGTAAGTTACGATCTGGGAACCACCAATCGAGCAACCTTCGGCTATCGTTTCATCGGACATCGAGCCGGCGAGCCCAGCTCGCCGTTCCACGGAGCGACGGGCACAACAATTCAGAGTCAGGACTACAATGCCCACACTTTTATGTTCTCGCTACAGAGCAACTTCACCAGCGGACTGGGGGGCAGTGGCTTTCAGGTACCTACCTCCAGTATAGGTCGCACAGCGCGCGGTGGTACCTTCGGCGGCTATCAGGTCGGCGGCGGACAGCACTGGCAGAATTACTCAGGCTCGTCGCAGTATTCGACAGGCGGCGGCTATCCCGGTTATGACAGTTACAACACAGGCCCACAGTGGTGATATATTGAGATGAACAGCAATAAAATGCGCTGGATAACGAGGGCAGGGATTGTTGTGTCGATTTGTGCAGTCGTCACCGGTCCGGCTTGGGCAACGCCCTTTGGCAACATAGACAACACGCCTTTTGCTACGCGTGCCAATGGCCCAGTGGGGGCAATACTGGTTCCGCAACCGCCCGCGGGAGTTGGGATTGCGCAAACCGCAGTAAGCCAGGCGACGGCGGTCCAACATAGTCCGCTATCCCTGCAGCGCGCCGCCCACACAATCCAGCTACTGCAGCAGCTAGGCCTTAAGAGTTCGGCAGCCCGACCCCGCTTTCCGCGCACTGCCTACCACGTCAGCGGCTCGCAGGTGCAACTGCCCGACCTGGTCAGGACAATGCAGACCCCCGCTCAAATAGGCGACCCCAGCAACGAGATTCAGTTTGAATTTCAGGGCTTCGACGCTGCCCAGGAAACCGCCTTTCGCAACTACCTGGACAATGCTATGCCGGTCGCCCGGCAGATATATGGCCCGCCTGCCTTTGATATCACGGTAACCGTAATCCTTGACGAATCCCTGGCGGAGATACAGGGCGGGGTATATGACGCCACCGCCAATGAAATCCGCCTGGCGCCGCTGTCGGGCAATTTCGGGGAAGATACCTTCATCCTGATGATGCTGGTGCTTAACGCCTTCCACGATGATCTGGCCTTTTTCTATGATGCCTGGGAACAGGGCTTTATTGGGGCGGCAGCAACTGCGGTGCAAGTCACACCCGGCGTGGCCCCCGGCTATGATCCAGTTGACCCGGGGCCCTTCTACTGTCTATCGGTCTACGAGGCGGAGAACCAGCCGGCTCTGGGCAATAGCACCTTCTACCCAGTTTCAGGCTTTAGCGGTATGCTGGTGTGGCGCGTTGCTATGGCCAGAGCTACCTGGTACAAATGCTATATCGAGGACCCGCAATTCTTCGCCAACTTCAACGAGCTGTACTATCACAGTTTCTCCGAGGGCTTACAGGGTGATGTGCCCGGGCTGAAGGACATCGCCGCCTCGGTAGTTGGCAGTGTAGAGGGGATGAACTTCTACGACTGGTACCAGCGTCAGTATGTGCTGGACACCAGCGTGCACACAGGCAGCAAGCTCTACACCTGGAATATCCCCCTGGAGCAAGCTGTAGCCCTTATCGTGGAACACTACGTCACCGACGGCAGTGGTGGCGAAGCACCACGGGGCGGACAGGCCCGCTGCATCTACTGGAACTATGACCGGACCCTCAGTCTCTACGCCGAAGAGGGTAATGTCATTGACGTAGCCAGCAGTGGCACCGGCGCCGGCGAAGGGTACATTATTCCGACTTTCTTTAACGTAGGCGGAGCACAGTTGATTACTGTCCAGATTGACCTGAACGGCCTGCGGGGAGAATATCCCTACCCCTATTCAGTGCGCGGCTTCGATCCGGGAGAAAACGATTTCTACGGTGGTGTTCGCGGCGGCCCTGAAGCGACTATTGACGTCTCTGGTGGTTTTTCCGGGGCCGACATTGCGGCTCAGCGGGCGGTATTTGGCACCAGCCTCAGCGGCGGGCGCCTGCAACCAGCGCAGTTAGAGATAACCACCACCAATCCCGCCAGCGACACCTTCAGCCGTACCGTTAATGTCGGCTGGGATTCGTATGTGGTCTTCCTGGAGGGCGGCGGGCAGTCGAGCGCCACCCATACATTCTTGGCCGGCAGCAATGGCCTGCAGATGATCACCATTCCAGTGCTCGCAGAAGAAACGGACGCGGCCACACTGCTGGGCGTACCTGCCGGAGAGCTATTACTGGCCCGCTGGGAGCCAGGTCGGGTGCCGGCAGGGCGGTACGAGATATGGCCCGACATCGCGCCGTTCGCGCCGGGTCGAGGGTTCTGGATACGTCTGTTTGATGACGTGAGTGTTGATCTCAGTGGGATCGTGCCCGACGAAAGCCACAGCTACGCCGTGCCGGTGAATCTGGGCTGGAATATGATAGGCAATCCCCGCTTGCAGCCGGTGCCGATTGACCAGTTGCAGGTAGAAGTGGGCACGCAGGCTCCCGTCAGCTTCAGCCAGGCGGTGATCAACGGCTGGGTGCAGGAGGGAATCTACGGCTACGACCAGCAGAGCGGCTACGTGCTGGGCGAGACGCTGCAGCCCTTTGCCGGCTACTGGATGCGCTGTCTGGCTTCGGGCGAGGCGCGCCTGATCTTCCCACCTATGTAGGGCCGACTGGCCACAATCGTGACTAAGCTATGCTAAGCAAATGGCTGGACAAACAGAATATGATTGTTGCTGGCACGGTGATTGCAGCGCTAATCACTGTGGCTTTACTGGGGGGATGCGGTGGTATCAGTACGCAACAAGAAGAGGAACCCACCACGACGACGGTGGTCGTTGAGTGCGTTATCGCGGGAACGGACGATTTCATTGAGGTACCTGCCGATGTGGTTGCTGGTGGGATTCGAGGTCAGACCAATCTGGAAGATGATTGGGTAATCCTGGAAAACGTCCCCCTCGGTTCACAAAACCCGCCCCAGCAGCC
>JALGTD010000280.1 GCA_029821515.1 Candidatus Zipacnadia bacterium
CCACTGGATGTCTTCTTCCGGAGCCAATCCCAGGTCGCTGTCATCCCGGTCTTCCTCAGGGATTCGCTGGGCGTCAATGGCGCAGACGATACACTGGCTGCCGAAGCGCTGGGCACCCTCGTTGATGATGTCAGGGTTAAGAACGCCTGCCGTCATCACGGAAATCTTGTCAGCGCCGGCCAGCAGTACCTGGCGGATATCATCAATCGTGCGGATGCCGCCGCCTACCGTGAAAGGGATGAAGATCGTCTCGGCGACGCGCCCGACGATATCCAGCATTATCTGACGGTGCTCCAGCGAGGCGGTGATGTCCAGGAAAACCAGCTCGTCAGCGCCCTGACGGTCGTACTCAGCGGCTTGCTCGACGGGGTCGCCAGCGTCTACGTGATCTACATATTTTATGCCCTTAACCACGCGGCCGTCGGTGACGTCCAGGCAGGGAATTATTCGCTTGGCTAGCATTTGGATATCACTCCCGTTCGTCTCGTTGGTTTGGCGGTATGTCCTCGGCCAACTGCTTGAAATTCTCGAGGAGCTTAAGACCGGCCGCCTGGCTTTTTTCGGGATGAAATTGGCAGGCGAATATGTTGTCCCGGTAGACTGCCGAGCAGAACTCATAGCCGTATTCGGTGGTCGTGGCTACTATTGACTCGTCGGCGGGCTTGACGTAGTAGGAGTGGACGAAGTAGAACCAGCTTCCCGGGCTGATGTCCGCGAGGTGAGGGACAGGCTGGTTCGGCCAGACCTGATTCCAGCCGATCTGGGGTATTTTCAAGTCGTGGTCAAAGCGGGCGACCTTCCCCGGGAAGATGCCCAGGCCTGGCTCCTGGCCCTCTTCTGACCGCTCAAACAGCATCTGCAGGCCCAGGCAGATGCCCAGATATGGCTTTCCGGCAGCCATCAACTCGCGCAGAGGTTCCACCAGGCCACGCTCTCGCAGTCCCTGCATACAGTCGTCGAAGGCACCTACCCCGGGCAGCACAATCCCGCGGGCCTCCTCAAGCTGCTGGGGGCTGGAGGTTATCACAGTCGCACATCCAACATACTGCAGCGCCTTCTCGACGCTGCCCAGGTTGCCCATTCCGTAGTCAATTAGTGCTATCAATGGTCTTCACTCTCAATATTGCAGTGGTCGTATCAATAGAGTGGGTACCCTATGACAGTGACATCTGGCAAGGCCCACAAGTTTTGTCGCAGGTTGTGTGTCTCCCGGTGGCAGATCTTTCCAGGCGGTATCTAATCGTTAACTGTCTTTGCAGTAGGGAGAGCATTTGTCTCTTCTGCCGCGGCCGCGCTTAATTGTAAGATTATGGAGACAATTGGTCAATATGCCAATGCAGACTTCATTGATGAGTACATTGGACAATCTGGCCTATTCCCACTCAATAGTGGCAGGGGGCTTGGAGGTGATGTCGTACAGCACTCGGTTGACTCCGGCCACTTCATTGACGATGCGGCTGGCGATGCTGGCCAGCACCTCATCGGGAATCCGGGCCCAATCGGCAGTCATATAATCACTGGTGGTAACTGCCCGGAGGATCACCGGATAAGCGTAGGTGCGCTCATCACCCATCACACCTACCGACTGCAGGTCAGCGAAGATGGCAAAACTCTGGGCGAGCCGCTCGGATAAGCCGGCCGCTTGTAGTTCCTGGTGAAGGATAGCATCGGCGGCTCGGACTATCTCCAGGCGCTCGGCAGTGACCTCACCAACGATGCGCACGGCCAGGCCGGGACCGGGGAACGGCTGGCGGTTGACAATCTCCTCGGGTAGTCCTAATTGCGTACCAATCTCGCGCACTTCATCCTTGAACAGCCGACGCAGCGGTTCGAGGTTCTCCCACCTCATATCTTCGGGCAGGCCGCCGACGTTGTGGTGAGTCTTGATGGTGGCTGTCGAGCCGCCGCCACTTTCGATAACATCGGGGTATAGCGTGCCATGCGCGATATACCGGAATTCGCCCAGCATCTCAGCCTGCGCCTCAAAGGTGCGGATGAAGGTTTCGCCAATGATACTGCGCTTCTGTTCCGGGTCTGTTACGCCCTGAAGGCGTTGCAGGAATTGCTGGGAGGCATCTACAGCCACGAAGCGGTTTCCCAGTCGGGGGCCAAGCGTTGCAATGACCTGCGCGGCTTCATTCTGGCGCAGTAGGCCGTGATCTATGAACATTGCGGTGAGCTGGTCGCCGATCGCTCTGTCCAGCAAACTCGCCACGACGGCGGAGTCAACGCCGCCCGATATTCCGCACAAGACCCGATCGTCGCCGATTCTTTGGCGAAGCTGGGCGATGGTTTGTTTGATGAAGGCGGCTGGGTGCCAGCTTCCCGTGCAGCCACAAGCTCTGTACAGGAAGTTGTGCAGTATCTGGGGGCCGCAGGGAGTGTGCTGGACCTCAGGATGAAACTGCACACCATACAGATGCCGGTCGGTATCGGCCATGGCGGCGACCGGAGCCTGCTGAACCAGGTCCCCGTGGCTCATCCAGGTCTGGCAGGGGCTGGCGACATCCTTGAGCAGCAGATCCGGATCAATAACCTCAACATTAGTGTGCCCGTATTCACGCTGACCGCCGGGGGCCACTTCGCCCCCTAACAGGTGGGCCATTAGTTGGTGCCCGTAGCAGATACCCAGAATAGGAATACCGGCCTCGAAGATTTTAGGGTCGAGCCCTGGCGCTCCCTCAGCGTAGACACTGCTGGGGCCACCGGAAAGGATGATGCCCTTGGGTTGCTCGGCCACCAGTTCTTCTACTGGT
>JALGTD010000281.1 GCA_029821515.1 Candidatus Zipacnadia bacterium
CTGGCGCGCGCCAGCGTACATTCGCGCCATTGTTGGAGGATCTGCCCCCGGGGGTAGCACGGGCAGGCTTCGGCATGGATCTGGTAGGTATGAGTCGGCACCGAGACCAGTCGGCGGCAGTGCCGCAGGCACCAGTCCAGAAAAACCCCGGTGCCAAGCGCAACTGCTATCAATACCCCAGTCAGCACGGTGAAGCTGCGGGGGATTATAGCCAGCATTACGAACGCTTCATCGCCACTGGTGGCGATCATAGTCGCGGTGAGTGCGCCCATTGAGACGATCCCGTGCTCGTAGAGCGTCACAACGGCAAATGCCCCCAGACATCCTGGAGTTGCCCCCAACAAGATAGCCAGGATGTAGGCTTGCCAGCCTCCGCGTCGTAGCCGCTGCGTCAAGACGCCACGGGTGAGGACGTTAATATACTCGATCAGCAGCATCATCATAAAGACGAATGCCGTGATCAAGAGAGCATGCTTCAACGTGGCAATAACAATGTCCATAGCTGCTTGTCCGGTCTTGCAGCACTGTGTAGGTGCATAACAGGGGCGATGCCGCAAGCTTCATAGAAGGCCAACCCCGATTGCTCTATCTCAACGGTCATCTGTAATATCTCGCTGGCCCGGAACATCGGTGCGGATTCCATCAGCAATCTCCGCGACGGCCTCGCCTCAAGCACAACACAATTCAAAACAATCATTCGGCGTGTAGTAGCACAGTACCTTCTTCGCCAAGGAAGGGGCTTAGCCAATGGCAAGGAAGGGTATATTACTAAAACAGACAAGGAGGTCAAATCTGTGACGATATCTTTTGCAACAGAGCACATTCTGGAGATTGCTATTGAGGCCGAGCGCCAGGGTGCCGCCTTTTACGAGCAGCTTACGAGCAGCTGGCCACCATAGCCAGCAGCGAGCGCGTCAGAGCCGAGTGTCAGCGCTTAGTGGGCATGGAGCGCGAACATGAGAAGACGTTTCGGCGTCTACTCGGGCAGCAGGACGTGCAGCGGGCGCTCAGTTCCCTGCAAGCCGGTCAACTATCTGACCAGTACCAGCAGTACTTGTTGGCCCTGGTTGATAGCAATATGCTCCCCGACGAAGAGATAGCTCGGAAGCTGGCCGAAGATGCTACCAGTGAAGTTGAGGCCATCAACATAGCGCTCCAGATGGAAAAGAACACTATCCTCTTCTACCAGGAGCTGCAGAATCTATTGGGCCAGGAAGCCGGCGTCTTGCAGACCATCCTGGATGAAGAGCGCTCTCACGTCTACGAGCTGAACGAGCTGAAAGCCTATCTGCAGAACTAGCTGCTGGCAGGAAGCCGAGCGACGGGGAGCAGCGAGCACTGCCAGGTGACTGGACAGCAGACGAGTATATTACCCAGGAGGATGGCTAAATGGACGAGGTATTGAGTGTTATCAAGCAGGCCATGCAACTGGAAGATGACGGCCGTCAGTACTACTTGCAGGCAGCAGATAGAGCACGGAATCCCCTGGCCCAAAGCACCTTTCAATGGCTGGCAGAGGAGGAACAGCAGCACAAGCAGTATTTCATGGCTTACTACCAAGCTATGGAAGAGAAGCATAAATGGCCGCCCATGAACCAAATAGAGGTGAGCGCTCACGATGCGCGCCAGGAGGCAGCCAGTATATTTCAACAGGCGCTAGCACAGATTGAGGAGGGCGTCCCCGAGGATACTGAACTGAGCGAGTTGTACAACGGTGCTATGGAATTTGAACGCAAGAGTATTGACCTTTATCGCACTCAGGCGGAGCAGGCTACCGACCACAATGCCCGGGAATTCTACGAGTTTCTCACCGAGGAGGAACGAGGCCACCTGAATTTGCTCGCTACTACTCTGGAGTATCTCGATCACCCCGACTCATGGTACTTGAGCGAGGAGCAGTGGATTGTAGAGGGATGAGGGTAGCGGATGGCAAAGGGGACGCTTGCAGAGGCGGCACGGCAATCTATGATGAGGTGGTAACATATGGCAGCGTTAGAGTCAGGTTCAAGGGCTCCCGACTTTGAGTTGCACACAGCCCAGGGAGACATCGTAGAGCTGTCTGATTTTCTGGAAGAAGGCAAGCACGTCATTCTGGCGTTCTACCCGGCGGCCTGGAGTCCCACTTGCGGAGACGAAATGACCCTGTTTCAGGAGTTCCTGGATGAGTTCGAAGCGTTAAATGCGAAACTCGTGGGCATTTCGGTGGACAACGTCTGGGCCGTCCAGGCGTGGGCCGAGAGCAAGGGCATTACCTTCCCCTTGCTGTGTGACTTTCATCCTAAAGGAGCGGTGGCCGAACTGTACGGCGTAATGAGAGACGATGGAGTGTCCGAGCGGGCTCTGTTCATCGTCGACCCTGAAGGCATCATTCAGTACAGCTATGTGTCACCGATAGCAGAACATCCGGGTGTGCACCGGCTATTCGAGGCTCTTGAGAGCTTGCAGGAGGGCGAGTAACTGTGACTATCCGGAAACGCGACGGGGTCCACAGGCTTGGTGTACCAGTGTCTGAAGAGGATTGGACACGGGGGCCGGCTGAGGCACCAGTTACCATTGTGGAATATGGTGACTATCAGTGCCCGGCCTGCCAGCGGGCTTATGTTGAAGCCGAGAAGCTCTTGGCGGCTGAGGAAGGCAACGTGAAGTTCGTTTTCCGCCACTTTCCCCTAATGAGCACCCATCCGCAGGCGATGGCTGCAGCCCTGGCTGCGGAAGCTGCCGGTCGTCAGGATAAGTTCTGGCAGATGCACGCCAGGCTATTTGAGAGCCGCGGGGAGTTGGACGACCAGCACATTGGACAGTACGCAGCGGAGCTGGAACTCGACCTGTACAAATTTGCCCGAGACATCCAGAGTGAAGAAATTGAGGCTCACATTCGTCAACAGCGACTGGAGGGGGCGCGCAGTGGCGTCAATGGTACGCCTACTTTCTTCATCAATGGCTCCAGATACGACGGAGATTTCACCTATGAGGCGCTTTCCGCCGCAGTGCGGGCGATCAGGAGACAGGGCATAGCAGGCGAGAATTAGTTGTTGCGTCCCCTTGCGTAGCTGACGTTAGCCCCGATATTACCATGATGGCTTCGCCCTTGCGCGTGCCAACTCATTCCCTTGGCATGGCTCAGTTTGGTTGGCAGGAGAAGTATGTGCGGGGGCGAATAATAATAGTAGCGGGCTGTCTAACTCGCAACTCAGGAGGAACAAATATGGCACAAGCGGC
>JALGTD010000282.1 GCA_029821515.1 Candidatus Zipacnadia bacterium
GGCCAGGCGCGCGGCTGCCAGTACGTCGCCTTTGGGCAAGGTACGCGTGGTGATAAGCTCCACAGTTTCGGCCGACATTCGCACCTGTGCCGCAGCCACTGCCCGCCGCCGGCTTATCTGCTTATCGGTTACGTCAATCATCCGAAGGTCGTGGAACTCAGCATCTGACAATTTCTGCTCCTCCTTCATCCTCCCACGCAGCTCATTTCGGTAGTGCTGGGAGCTTCTGCCGTGAGATGTCCTCCCTGTCGGGGCTTGAGCGCCACCGCCTCGCGCAGTGCCTGTTGTGTAGCAGTGATCGGATGGGGACTGGCCAGCGCAGCGGTCAGGTCAAGCTCAATATCGCTGGTCAGGCAGGGCCGCAGCATCCCGCGCGTGGTAAGCCGCAGCCGGTTGCATGTGCCACAGGGCGGGTTAGAGCCCGCCGCAATAAAACCCACTGTTCCACGTCCCAGTCGCCAAATGGTAGCCGGGCCGGGTCCTGATTCGGTCTGGCGGCCCAACTCGGCAGCGAGTTGCCGGCGGGCTGCATCCGCCGAGTAGAACAACGCCTCCGCCTCCGAAGCTGCTGCCCCCATTGGCATTAGTTCGATGAACCGCACATTCATGCCGTGCTCTCGAGCCAGTTGGGCAAAGTCGGTTACCTCCGTATCGTTGTAGCCCCTTATTAGCACGACATTCAGCTTGATTGGTGCCAGGCCTGCTTGCTGGCTGGCGCGGATGCCCGCCCATACCTGCTCCAGGTTGCCGCCACCGGTGAGGTGCTGATAACGGTCTGAATCTAGGCTATCCATACTGACGTTGACTCGCTGCAGGCCGGCTGCGGCCAGCTCTTCAGCTATGTCGCTGAGTAGTTGACCGTTGGTGGTCAGTGACAGGTCAGTGACATCCGGTATTGACGACAGCTCCCCGACAAGTTCTGGCAGATCGGCCCTCAACAGCGGTTCACCGCCGGTCAGGCGAATGTGGCTTATTCCTAACTGGGTTGCTGCGTGAACGACCGTAACAATTTCCTGACGGCTGAGGCCATCATTGATAGAGGGCTGCTTGGTGCCCAGTGGCCGGCAGTACAGGCAGTTCAGGTTGCAGCGGTTGGTGACCGAGATACGCAGATAGTTTATCCGGCGGTCAAAATGATCAATCAGCATTCGTCAGGAGGCTTCCTTTCGTCATCGTGGGCAGTATCCCCGTGCAACAACGCTACCGCATGCGGCAACACCGGGTGCAGCACCTCAAATTGCTGCCTGACGGCTGCTGGGCTTCCCGGTAGATTTATCACCAGTGCCTCGCCGATAACGCCCGCTACGGCCCGCGATAGCATAGCGTGCGGCGTATGTTCCAAGCCGGCGGCGCGCAGAGCTTCGGCTATTCCCGGCACTTCATAATCAAGCACTTGCTTGGTTGCTTCAGGAGTGACGTCGCGCGGCCCCAGTCCCGTCCCGCCGCAGGTCAGCAGAATATTAGCAGCCTCAGCAGTACGATGCAGCCAGGCCGAAATCTGTTCTTGCTTGTCAGGCAGTATACTAATCTGCACTACCTGCATCCCAGCGCCATCCACCAGTTCCTTCAGCACCGGCCCGCTGATATCCTCGGCGTGGCCCTGCGCCGCCGAGTCGCTCACGGTTAGTATGGCCACGCGAATGGGGGGCTGGGCCGCTCTGCTATTGCTCATAGACAGTCTCCCCTGTCCTGCGGGTTGAGTAGCCCCCCAGCTTTTCAATAGCGGTCTGGAATCCGGGGTCACTCAACGTTTCAACCAACGCCTCAATCCTGGGAAGTTCCAGGAATCGCTTGGGAATAACCAGATCGTATCGTTCCTCGGTGACTGGTATGAAATCGAGTTTGAAGGCTCGGGCTGCTGCTAATATACCCAGCCCCACATCGGCACTACCCTGTCTGATCGCTTCAGCAACCATCGTGTGGGTATAGGCCTCGCGCGCATAGCCGGCTACGGCCGTCGGCGGGATGTTATGCTCCTCGAGGAGAAAGTCGAGCAGCACACGGGTACCTGATCCGGACTGGCGATTGACAAATGTCACATCCTCTCGTGCCAGCTCGGCCGGGGCCCTTATGCCCTTGGGGTTGCCTGGCCTGACCAGCAGGCCGACCTCACGAAAGGTTAGGTTTATCATAACCAGCGGGAGGTTTGCCAGCCACCGCTGGATGTAGCTGACATTGTATTCTTTTGTCTTGGGATCCAGCAAATGAGTGCCGGCGACCATCCCCTCGCCACGCCCTATTGCGGCCAGCCCTTCGGTACTACCTGTACTCAGGCAGATCAGATGCAGCGGCGGCCAGCGCTCTGCCAGCCGTTCGGCCAACGTCGCCAGAGCCAAATCATGGCTGCCGATAGCCACGATGCTTTGCTCAATCCTTGTGGGAGAGACCAGCAACTCCACGTCCACTTCGGTTCCCGCCTCCAGTCCTTCCCACTCCTCCAGTCCTTCCCACTCTCGGGTGATAGTCACCAGCCCGTGTGCTTGCGCCAGGGAACCAATTGACCCGCTGCCCCGGGATAGAGGCACCGCGATGCGTTGTTGGCCATCATCGCATAGGACTACGCGCAGCGTTTCTTCAGTCCCGGCGGTTGAGGGCAGCTTCCGCCGCAGCCGGGCCTGTACTTGCGGGCGCCGGTGTTCAGCAAGGCCGAGCCTTTGTTTGATCAGTGGCTGAACGTAGTTATGCAGGCACGTCCACGCGGCCACCGAATATCCGGGCAAGCCGATGACAGGTGTGTTCTCTATCCAGCCCAGCGCCAGTGGCTTGCCCGGCATCATCTCCACTCCGTGTACCAGCAGCTCACCCAGTTGGGCAATGATATCGGGCACAAAATCACCGCTGCCCGCCGATGACCCGGCTATTACCAGCACGATATCGCTGTCTGTGGCAGCAGCACCGATTGCCTGGGATAGAGCGGCTTCTTCGTCAGGAACTGGCTTTTGCAGTTGCGGGGCACAACCCCACTGGCTCAGTACCGCCGCCAGCATTGGCCCATTGTATTCGACAAGTTCGTCGTGCCCCGGGCTCTGGCCAGCCGGCACGCACTCGCTTCCGGTCGGAACGATAGCGACTGTCGGCTTGCGCCTGACTGGTACCGTCCACACCTGGGCGGCCAGCAGCAGACCGATGTGTCGCGGCTGCAATTCTTCACCCGCAGTCAGCAGCAAGTCGCCCGCTGTCACCTCTTCACCGACCAGCCGGACATGTTGCCCGGGGAAGGCGGGTGCCATCATCTCTATTGTGTTTGCCTGTTGGTGGACATCTTCGATCTTGCATACGGCATCTTTGTCGGGAGGGAGGGGATCGCCTGTGTTGATTGGCTCAGCTTGCCCGGGAACCTCCAGTGTGACTGGCTGAGCCTCAGAAGCACCAAAGGTTAGCTGAGAGCGCACTGCATACCCGTCCATCGCCGCAGCAGCAAATGTGGGAGATGAAGCCTGGGCGTAGATTGCGGCACCGGTAACTCGGCCTACGGCCTGAGTGGTCTGAACCTCCTCTACTGGCAGCGGCGGCAGCTTGCCAGCTCGTCCCAGCAGGACTCTTCGGGCCTGCTGGGGAGCCGTCATCTTCAAATATATGCGTCTATCCGAGTGCGTCATTGGTAGCTATCTCCATAGTATTACCAGGGTGTGTTCGCCCTCGATCAGCCCCTCGGTGCCGGTGGCAATCTCAATAAAGCCGTCGGTCTGTGCCAGTGTTGACAGGGAAGCCGATTTTCCAAAAATCGGCTCCGCCCATAGCTCGTCATTGTCGCGCCGCAGCTTTA
>JALGTD010000035.1 GCA_029821515.1 Candidatus Zipacnadia bacterium
CCTGATATTCCTCCACCTGCCCGGCAACCATAACCACCTGGCCCGGCTGGAGGGACGCTGCGGCCTGCTCAGCATTGTCCCACATTCGCGCAGTGATTTCCCCACTACGGTCTTTCAGCGTCAGGTTAAGATAGCTGCCGGGTTTGTTGCGAAACGGAGCCAGGGAGATATCGGTGACCACAAAGGGAGCCGAGACCCTGTCGCCGACGCTAAGCTCACTAACCAGTGACTTGCTCATATTAGTCGCTTCCTTCGTTCGTACATGCACCCTCACTCCTCTTCACACGGAGTCCTGACTACCCGCTCCGCCCGAAATGTCGTATCCCTTTTCACCAATGTCACGCTAAATGCGTACCCACCCTGCGCCACGCCACCTGTATCCTCGTCCTGGCACCTCACTACGCCAACCCCCACTTGCCAGGACAGTTCGGTCGCCGCGCCTTGCTCTATTGTGCCGGTACTACCAGGTAGGCCAACACGCCTCCGCCATTTTTCTTCCAATAGCGCCGCGCTGCTGTAATCGGCTTCCGCGTCGAAAGTGTCTGGTTCGTCCGCCATCAACATCTCTACGTGTCCCAGCATTTCCCGCGCTCTGCGCTCGAATCCGTCACCAGCGCGGCCCTGGTCGTCCCCCGGGGACTCCACTATTTTATCCTCCGCTGGAGCACTTCCAAAAGCCTTGGCGACGGCGCTGAGTAAGCCCTCTGCATCAATGGGCTTCTTCACAATGCCTATGCCATCAAACTTGAGTCGCTCAAGGGCAGCCTCGCTTAAGAATTGCCCAGTGCAGAGCAGTATATTGGCCTCGGGATCAGTTTCCCGGATCAGCCTTATCCAGTGATCCCCACTCAAGCCAGGCATCATCCAATCCATGATAGTCCCGGCGATCGCATCATGCTGCGCGCGGAACAGTTGCACTCCCTCTAACCCTTCGCTTGCCTCCAACACGCCATAGCCGGCGTATTCCAAGGCCTCACGACACGCTGTCCGAAACGCTTGTTCGTCATCCACCACCAGCACTATCGGTGCATTGTTCTCGGGTTGTTCAGACATAGTGTACCCCCCTTGTGTCAGACGGAATTGGGCTATTCAATCGGCCGATCCCAATGCGGCCTGGACGGCATCGAGCAGTTGCTGACCATGAAAGGGCTTTCTCAGCAAGGCCTTGACCTTGGGCTCGACTCGGCGGCTAGTCTCTTCATCAACGGAGTAGCCAGTGAAGAAGACTAATTTGGCCTCTGGGTCAATTGCCAATATATGGTCTATCACTTGATCCCCGCTGAGATCGGGCATCTTCCAGTCTACCACAACCACGTCAATGGTGTCGTGATGGTCGTGAAACGCGTCTATCGCCTGTTCCGCGCGCTGAGCTATTAGGACATTGTAGCCGGCATACTCTAGTATTTGGCGACACACAGCTATCATGCGCACATCGTCGTCAATTATCAACACAGTAACACGCTGGCGAGCTTCTTGGGCCATGCTTCCACCTTGCCTCCATAAATGATACCAGGCGTTATGAGAGGTTCACACAGGCCTGGGTTACGGCTACTCAATCGGCCAGGTGGGAATTATCGCATCTATCTCCGCCATTAGCTGCCGCGTCTCGCGCAGGGCTTTTGAGATATTGCGTGAAAGGCATATTGGCTTATTCGTGCCACACAGAGAATATCCTCCTGGGAGACAAGCCCCAGAGCCGTCAGCCCGTACAGTGGTTGACAGATTAGGATAGAGGCGTTAAAATCAAAAGCAGTGTCGCAACCGTGCCTATCTTCTTGCTCCGGCAGGTGAAGACAATGGCCACAAACTCCCCGATACGTACCCTCATCACAGCAGCAGTCTGCCTATCTCTTGTAGTAAGCATCACTGTCACCGTCGCCGCCCAGCCGAATCCCGAGACGCCGCTAAGCCAGGACGAAATCCAGCAGATGATAGAGGCCGGCGAGTCACTGGCCGAGTTGGACTTCGGTTCAGCCAAGCTGGCGGGCCTGCACCTGCAGGGAGTGAACCTGGACGCCGCCCACTGGGCCGCGGCCGACCTGCGCGGGGCCTGGTTTGTTGACTGTAGTATGAAGCAGGCCAATATTAGTGATACCAACGCCCGGGGGATTAGCCTCGCGGGCAGCGACCTGTCGTTCGCAACCATCAGCGACAGCGATCTGGCCGGCGCTTCAATAACCAACAGCCTGCTGTGGGGGACCACTTTTGACAATGTTGAGCTGCGGGGAGCGCACTTGCAGGGCAATCGGCTCTCACCCAGCGGTGCCCGGCATCTGGTGGCGCTGTCTGCGGCTCTCCAGCAGGTGCCGCCGAGGGGCACGGGCACATCCGCAACCAGCCACGAGCTGGCTGCGCTCAAGACGGTAGCCGGCCTGAGTGGTGATGCGTTTGGCTTCGTGTATGATGCTGAGAATCCCGGCGCGTGGCCAGGCCAGCCCTTCACCCAGAATCCGATAGTGGCTGCCGCTGAGGTATTGGGCTGCCCCGTGGAGACGCAGTGGCGGCTGAGCCGAGCAGTAGCCTTCGAACGGCTACGCATAGCGCTCAACGCAGGCGATGCGTGCCTGCTGCCACTACAGATATCCTTCCCAGGAGTCAGCGGAGACACACTGGCACAACCGTTGTGGGCAGTCGCCACTGAACTGACTGCTGTCGGTGAGCAGGTACTGTGTCGGCTCACAGTGCCGCCTTTCGGGGAGATGTTGTTGGAGGCTGAGGAGCTTGATGAAAAGTGGCGACCCGCCCAGGTCACTTTGCAACCAGCCAGCGAGGCACCCTCGGACGTCAAATATCCTTTAGTCACTATACAGCGCCCCCCGCGATTCCTTACCCACCAGCAGACAGTACTGTGGGCGATTGGCAATGCAATTGAGATGATGAAGGCAATCTCCACCAGCAGCGAGTCAACAGTGTATCCCGGTCTTCAGGGGATCCAGAAGTTGGCATCAGACCTGGCAGCCGCTGATGCTGCTGACGACGGCGTGAGACTGGTACAACTATCTGCCTGGGAGGGCCTGCCCCGGGTCAGCTTCATCGGGGCACGCCGCGCTGCCGCAGATTTTCTAAGCCAGGTCAGCGAGTACTTCCTGCCCCAGCAGGCCGATCTTCTGATCGAAACAGCGGTGTTGCTACGTAGCGAAGCAGCTATGCTGGAGACTCAATGGCAGCCGTTTGGGCGGGGCAAGTTGGCCGCGCTGACTACCAAGGAGGCCGTGCAGGAAAACCTGCAAGTCCTGGCCGAGGTACAGGCAGTCGAACAGCAAGTGGTGACCAATCTGGAGGAGGTAACAGGCGTGCGATAGCCACCAGCAGCCCGCCTACTTACCCAATAGCTTCAAAGGCAGCAGGTAACTGCACAAGCAAATCAGAGGCAATCAGTGCCCGCTGTCCGCAGTAGTCCACAGCCAGATCTCCCGCCAGCCCGTGGCAATAGACGGCGCTGACTGCTGCCTTCATAACATCACCACCGCCTGCCAGCAACCCACCGATAACGCCAGTAAGCACATCCCCGACTCCGCCTGAGGCCATTCCGGCATTGCCAGTCGGGTTGACCCACACCTGGCCGCCGGGATGAGCTGTTACCGTACCAGCTCCCTTCAGCACGACAACACATTGCAGCTCCTGAGCCGCCTGCCGGGCCGCGCTTACCCGGTCCTGCTGGATATCGGCGATTGACTGACCAGTGATGCGGGACAGTTCCCCCGGATGAGGTGTGATTGCCGTTGGGGCTTTCCGGCTCTTCAGCGGCTCGGTTGCCCCAGCGCAGGCGTTAAGCCCGTCGGCATCAACGACCAGAGGGACAGAAATCCGCTCGATGAGCTGCCGGGCCAGCTCGACAGTCTCGGGAACCTGCGAGAGACCCGGCCCCAGCGCTACAGCGTCACAGCCCTCGGCGAAGTCCAGTATCTGATCCATTGCCTCCGGAGCAAGGCTGCCCTGGACGGTCTCGGGCAGCGGCAGAGTCATAACCTCAGTGCACTTGACCTCAAGAATGTCATTCAAGCTTTGCGGGATAGCAACAGTCACCAGACCGGCGCCACTGCGCACCGCAGCCAGCCCAGCCATCGCCGCTGCTCCCGTCATCCCCGGCGAGCCAGCCACAATCAGCAGACGACCGGCCTCGCCCTTGTGCATATCAGCCCAGCGCGGCGGCAGCATAGCTGCTACGTCCGAGGCGGCGGTAAGATTAGTGGGCAGCTCAGCGGCAGCGACCAGCACAGCCGGCAGGGATATGTCTACCAATTCAATCTCGCCGCAATGGTCGCGACCCGGATAGCAGTAGTGGCCGATCTTGGGCAGGCCGAAGGTGAGTGTGCGATCGGCCTGGACAGCCATACCCATCACCTGACCGGTATCACCGCTTACTCCCGAGGGGATGTCCACTGATATTACAGGAGCCATTGACCGATTGATAACCTCAATGGCTTCCCGGGCAGCGCCGCGCACCTCCCCGCTGATGCCTGTGCCCAGAATAGCATCAATGATCAAGTCGGCGGTGTCGAGTGCAGCTTTGAGGGCCGCTGGATCAGGATTTTCGAAAATTGGCAGGCCCATCTGTTCGGCTATATGACAGTTGCTGGCGGCTTCGCCTGCCAGGTCCTCAATCGCAGCCAGCAAGTAGATTTCAACGGGTACCGACCGGTTGCTCAGGTGGCGAGCCGCGACAAAGCCATCGCCGCCATTGTTACCGTGCCCGCAGACTACTACCACCCGGCCAGGGCCATCCAGCATCTGGGCGGCAGCCTCCGCCACCGCCCGCCCGGCATTCTCCATCAACACCACACCGGGGATACCATAGTCATCAATGGTAGCGCGATCCAGACTTCGCATCTGCTCGGTAGTTACCAGTTTCACAGTTGTTCACCACCTTCACAGCAGGCAGCCACGACCCCTCGCGACTGCCAAGCCGTCATCTTTGAGAGGACATCTCTTACGTGCAAGCCCTGGCTTGGTCAATCCTACTGCGGCTGATTGGGCGGCGGCACTCCGGGACCACCGAAGGGGTGGACTGGTGGCGGCGGGACCAGCCGCAACACGCCAATTTGCACCAACGAGTCCATATCAATCTTGTATAGGACATCACCCATCAATACAAATAGATGGTCACCGTGCACCTGCATTACCGGCTGAGTCGGCGCATGCGGCATCATAGGCATCCCATAGCCCGGACCAGGGAAGCCTGCTGGAGCATTCGGCCCCACAGACGATTGTGGCGGAAAGCCCTGGGCAATCGCCACTGCCGATATCACCACGATCAGAGCCCCACAAGCCACTAACAGAATCAACTTCTTGGTACGGGTCATCTTCATCTCACTCCTCTCCTCTTCGCTGACTAGTCTCTGCAACTAATTCGCGAGCAATACTATTTATCCTCCTGTGCTTGCTGATTCACCTATCCCAATGCCAGACCGCTGCGGAGCCTGACGGGAGGAAACAGCCCACAGGGAGACGAAGTAGACTCGCGAAATGAATCACAGCCAGGACGAACGACAAATAACAGACAAACGCTTCAATATACCTATTGTCTATTATTTGTTTATCGCGGCAGCGCTGCTGCTGGCTGTGACGCCCTTCCTAATATCGGAATGGCAGCAAGCAGGCCAGTGGGGCTTTCCTCTGGATGACTCATGGATTCACTGCCAGTATGCCAGGAATCTGGCCCATGGCCGAGGATTCGTTTATAACCCGGGCGACCCGCCGTCCAATGGCTCGACCGCACCGCTGTGGACACTACTGGCAGCCGGTGCATATCGGCTGACCGGCGAGTTTCCGGTGACTCTAAAAGTCGTTGGCACCCTGCTCGCTGTAGGCTCGGCGCTGCTGACAGCCTACATAATCTGGCTGATGTTTAAGCGCCGTGACTACGCCCTGATGGGGGGAATCGGCACCGCCCTGATGCCTCCGCTACTCTGGGCGGGACTGCTGGGGATGGAAGCGGCGTTGTATACATTCCTGGTGCTGCTGGGCATCGCCGGGCACATCAAATTTGCCGAAAGACCGTGGGTTTACCAGCTAATACCCACAGCAATCCTGGCGGCAGCAGTGACCGCGCGCCCGGAGACTGGGCTGATATTCGTCTTTGTGCTGGTAGATGGCTGGGTCCGGGGTCGGCGCGCAAATACTGCCGGTCGCAGACTGCTACTACGAACGGCCGGCCAGATCGCTGTATTCGTGCTGCTGCTAATGCCGTATATGTGGTATAATTGGCGGGCTACCGGGCTGCCCTAT
The DNA here is from genome assembly GCA_029821515.1 of Candidatus Zipacnadia bacterium. GTDB lineage: Bacteria > Armatimonadota > Zipacnadia > Zipacnadales > Zipacnadaceae > JALGTD01. The sequence continues at coordinate 6,229 of JALGTD010000035.1, forward strand.
CCCAATACCTATTCCGCCAAAGTACCAGCCGAGGGCAGCCTGTCAACCGAGGCCCTAAGAGTGCTGACTGGCCCTTTCCAGGCCGTAGTCGGGCAACTTGGGGGGTACGTGAGTGTCAATATCGTTGTTACTCTGCTCTTCGCGGCTGGACTGGTGTATCTGGTAGCCCGCCGGCCCAGAGGCTGGCTCATCGTTCCGCTTTCGGCCATCGGATACGTAGTGTTTCGCTGGCTGGCGGCTCCGGTGGGCAGCTTTATGTTCCAGGGCAACCGTTACTACACCCACTGCTTTCCGCTGGCGGTTATTGTGGCAGTGGCCGGATTGGCCGAACTGGAAGTCCAGCTTCGCCGCCGGGGAATCGAGCCGAGGCGGATCATCACGGTGGTGGCTTTCGTAGCAGTGGTGGCGTACGCGCCGGGCCTGTATAGCTGGGCCCAGGCCCACGGGGTAGCAGTAAAAAATATAACCGAGATGCAGGTTCATCTGGGCAAGTGGCTGGCGGCCAATACTCCACCAGACAGCCTCATCGCCGCCAATGATATCGGCGCGGTTGCCTTCTTCTCGCGGCGGCCAATCCTGGATTTGGTGGGACTGGTCAACCCCCAGGTATTGCCGCACGTATATGCGTTGGAAGAAGCGAATCCCCACACCGGCCTGGCCCGCGACAGCCTGGTGCCCTATCTGAGGCGCCAAAATCCGGACTATTTGCTGATTTTTCCCAACTGGTACCCGCAGCTATCCCAGCAAACTGATCTGCTCGAGCCGGTCTATTCGGTATACCTGGAGGACAATATTGTCTGCGGCGGTGACGAGATGGTACTTTATAAGACGAAGTTCACAGACTCGTGATGAATACAGGACCATAGAGGCCACACGACTGGCTCCAACTAATATTGCCCTCGAACGGTGAGGGTGAGACGAAATCTGATCATAGCTCCAGTACGACAGGCGAGACGCCTGTCCTAGCGAAAGACCACGGAGGCGATATAAAGGTTATGTACATAGTCAATGCGCAAGAGGCCAGCCGTAGTGAAGTGACAAGCGAGGGAGCCAATAATACGCAGGTCCAGTGGCTGCTGGATGAATCGCGGGGGGCGCCCAACTACGCGCTGCGTCGCTTCATCATTGCCCCAGGCGGACATACTCCCCGACATACCCACGACTGGGAACATGAGGTGTACGTGCTGCGCGGCGAGGGAGTCTTAGTAACTGACGAGGGTGAAGTGCCCCTGGAGGCTGATCAGGCGATTCTCATCCCGCCCAATGAGGAGCACCAGTTCCGCTGCACCGGCGCTGGCAATCTGGAAATGCTGTGCATAGTGCCTAACGGCCCAGCCACAGCAGGGCACTAAGCAGCGTCACGACCACCAATCATTATGAAACCACGAATCATAGACTCGCATACCCACATCTTCCCCGAAAAGGTAGTAGCCAAGGCGATGGCAGCACTGGAAGCAGCTTATGGGGCTCAGCCGCTGATGCGCCCGACCGTAGATAACCTGCTGAAGCAGATGGACGAGACCGGGGTGGAGGCCGCAGTCATCTGCCCGGTTGCCACCCGTCCCGACCAGGTACGCTCAATCAACCGCTGGATGGCCAACCTGGCCAGCGAACGACTGATTCCCCTGGGCGCACTGCATCCGGCTGACCCGCAGTGGGATGAGCAGATAGAGTTTCTGATTGACCACGGCATCCCGGGCGTCAAGCTCCAGCCGCATTTCCAGGAGTTTGAGCTGCTGGCGCTTGCTACACTACAGAAGCTGGAAAAGCTAGCAGGGCGGTTAGTCGTGGTTCTGCATGCCGGTCAGGAGATTGAGCCTATTGAGCACGTTGAGCCTACACCCCATCGCCTGCTGGAGCTACACCGTAAGTTGCCGGAGCTTCAGTTCGTAGCCGCCCATCTGGGCAGCTATCAGATGTGGGACGAGGTGGAAGAGCACCTGGTCGGCGAGGATATATATATGGACCTCGCTTTCGTGTTTAATAAGGCCAATGACGAACAGATTGCCCGTATTATCCACAATCACGGGCCGGAGCACATTCTGTTTGCTTCCGATTTCCCGTGGCAGTCGCCCAGCGAGGTGCTGGCCGGCCTGGAACGGCTTGACCTCAGTGAGGAGCAGCGGGCTATGATCCTGGGAGCTAATGCAGCCAGACTATTAGGCCTGTGACTGGGCCGGGAGGTATCAATCAGCAGTTGACCTCCAAAGAGCGCGTGCAGACTACGCTACAATTCGAAGAGCCTGATCGGGTGCCTATCGGCGAGTACGCTATTGATTTTGACACCGTCGAGAAGATCGTCGGCCACGAAACTTACCTGCGCGCGAAAGCTAAATCGCGGATTGCTTTCTGGGAGGGGCGCCACGACGAGGTGGCTGACAGCTATGCGAAAGATCACATTGAGCTGCACAGGAAGCTAGACCTGGATATTGTCAACCTGTCTGCCGATGCCACCTGGTATATTTCTCCGCCCAGCGACGACCCTCCGCCCCGAAAAACCGCTGACAATACCTGGGAAGACAAGTACGGTCGAGTCTATAAGTATTCTGAGGTCACCGCAGATATTACCTGTGTAAAAGACCCCGTGGCTGCGCAGCGGCAGTTCTCCGTCGCAGACTTCTCCAGCGAGCCGCAAAAGCCCACGCGCAATGAACGGTCATGGGAGATTCTTGATCAGACGATCAGCGAATTCGCCGGTGAGAAATTCATCTGTGGGCCCTCCGGCGGCGAGGTTGGTATTGTCTTTCTGGGAGATGGTTTCGGTGTGGGCGGAGGCGCTATGGAAAAGGGCCTGATCGCTCTCATCGAACAGCCTGAGGTGGTAAGAGCGGCCACTGATTACCTGGTCAAGCAACAGAATCTGGCTGACGAGGTGACAATACATCCCGGGCAGGATGCCGTCCTGTGGGGCATTGATTTTGGCCAGAAATCAAGCCCCTTTATCAGCCCAGAGATGTTCAAGGACCTCTTCCTGGAAGCTAACAAGAAGAGAGTCGCACGAATTCACAGCAGAGGTCTGAAGGTGATTAAGCATTCATGCGGTAACAATGCTTCGCTGCTCGACTACTTTGTGGAGATCGGCTACGACTGCTATGAGTCCATCCAGCCGACCGCAGGGATGGACATCTGCGCAGTAAAGAACAGCCACGGCGATAAGCTGGCTCTGTGGGGGGGAGTGGCGGTAGAGAACCTGGTCAGTGGCACACCCGAAGACGTTCGGCAGGATGTCCGGCGAGCGATGCAGTGCGCTAAGCCCGGCGGCGGATTTATCCTGGGCTCCAGCCATAGCATCGCGGTGGGCAGCAAGTACGATAACTTTATGGCAATGCTCGACGAACATCGCAGACTGGCCGACTACTGAGTTATCGCAGGCTATTCACTGCACCAGCGGGGCGGTGCGCAAAGAGGGTGGAACCGGGCGCGGCGGTGTTGACCGCTCACTATTGGCCAGGGCATATCGGGCCAGGTGAATGGCTGCCTGATCCTGGATATTGCGGGCCTTGCTAACCGGGCAGGAGTAACCATTCATCATCAGAGCAAAGGCCAGACGAGGGCTGCTGTCTACAATGACATATCCCACCAGGCAGCTTACCCGGTTAAGCGTGCCCGTCTTGGCATAAACGCGCCCTTCGGCAACACTATCCTCCATCCT
>JALGTD010000036.1 GCA_029821515.1 Candidatus Zipacnadia bacterium
TATGGACCGGCTGGAAGCCGAAAACAAAAAGACTACCCAAGAAGAACAGCCATCAGCGGCTGCTCTGATAAGCATTGATGAGTTTGGACAGGTTGAGCTGCGCGTTGGCACTATCGTGGAGGCCCATCGTATTCCCGGGGCCGATAAGCTACTACGATTGATAGTGGATGTAGGCGAGTCAGATACCCGGCAGATTGTAGCAGGAATCGCCCAGCAGTTTAATCCTCGCGAGCTGCTCGATGTACAGGTGGTGGTGGTGGCCAATCTGGAGCCGGCTACCATTCACGGCGTCGAGTCGTGCGGTATGATTCTGGCTGCCGGTGCCGATGAGCCTGAGGCATTGGTGGTCACAGACAGCAATTGCCAGCCCGGCACTATAATCCGCTAACTTGTGATAGCTATGCTCTTGATGTGAATAGAAGCATTGCCAGCAGCGATACAGCAGGCTTAGCGACACTCTGAGAAGCATCTGCCGACAGCGAAGAATAGGAGGAAGTAGCTTTGGCCGCCTCAAAGCGCAGAACGGCAAAAACCGTGTCGTCGCTCATCGTGTTAGCTATTGCCATGGGCTTTATTACGTGGCTGGTATACCTGCAGGGCACTACCGGCATCGCCGTGCACTTTTATTACCTGCCGATACTGTGGGCCGGGTTCGCTTTTGGCGACTATGGCGCGATAATCGTATCATTGCTGGCTGCGCTGGCTTGTGGACCATGGATGCCCGCCGAGCCAGCATTGAGCCCGGAAACCCTGGCGATTGAGCAAGGCCTGTGGGATATAGTGTTGCGGCTGCTGGTCTTTTATGTAGTGGCTATCTTCGCCTCGCGGCTGTCCTTTGCACTAAAGCACCGCATGACTGAGGCGCAAACCCTCTATCAGGTGGCTCATAGTATCACCTCCAGCCTGCGCATAAAACAGGTACTGGACCTCATCACTGATCATGCCATGCGGGTGATGAACGCCAAAGCCTGCAACATACGGCTCCTGGATGAAGACAGCAACGAACTTGAACTGGCCGCTGCCGCCGGATTGAATAACGGGTACTGGGAGAAAGGGCCGGTAATTCTCGAAGGCAACACCATTGATCAACACGTGTTGGCCGGACACGCCGAACAGATCTATAATGTGCGGACCGATCCCGATTTTCAGTATCCCGAGGCGGCTCGCGAAGCCGGCCTGACCTCCGTGCTGATTGTGCCCTTGGAGACCAAGGAAAAGACCCTGGGCCTGATACGCGTCTATTCAAAATTGCCCCACAAATTCACTCAGCGCGAGATAGACTTGTTGACCACTTTTGCTCATCAGGCTTCGGTGGCTATCGAAAACGCTGAGCTCTACGAAGATATACGACGGAATTACTATGAGACCGTGCGCACCCTAACCCGGGCTATTGAGGCCAAAGATATTGAAACCTACAGCCACTCCGAACGAGTTACTGACCTTGTCGAGATGATCGCCCGTGAGGTTGGCATACCCGACGAGCAGCGCGAATTACTTCGCTTCGGCTCTATTCTACACGACGTCGGCAAGATCGGTCTGGAGGCGACTGACACTGCAACTGACAAGCAACCCGATGAGGCCTCCCAGGTCTTCTATCGAATGCATCCTCTGATCGGCCAAAGCATCCTCGCCCCCGTTACTTTCCTGCAATCAGTGTTGCCGGCTGTCACCCACCACCACGAGCGCTGGGATGGCTCCGGCTTCCCCGAGCAGCTTAAGGGAGATGCCATCCCCTACGTAGCCCGCATAGTAGCGATCGCCGACGCCTACGACCGACTCATTCATCCCCGTGGTTCTGCAACCGGGTCCGGCCTCACGCCGCAAGCGGCCCTCCACGAAGTTGTGGCGGGCGGGGGTAGCAAATTCGACCCCAAACTGGTGACGGCTTTTCGTAGAATTATGATGCAGGACTGGCAGGAAGAAAAAAGTTCCACACAGCCGACCACAGAAGCTCCGCAGCAACTAACAGAGTAAGACCGGCGTTCGATGCTGCTGTACCAGCCAGTAATAGCCATTGCAGCCTCGCGGGGCATCACTACGACTTACCCAGCAACATCGCCATTGCTTAACTCGACAGTCTCCGGCATAGCCGGAGGTGAAATGGTTGCCCTGTTTCTATCTGCTGATGGGACCTGACGAGGAACTGGATCTGGCTCACGCCGAACTGACGGCGTTAACCGGTTGCATATCAAGTGGCCGCGTGGCCATAGGAGCTGCCGCTGCCGATGTCTCACGTTCTGCCTACATACGCCTGTCAGCAGACCAACTGGCCGTCGGCGCTAACTGGCCCGAACTGCGCCGGGCTATCGCCCAACTCGATCTACACTGCAATCGTTACCGCATCGAAGTCTTTCGCCCGGGACCCAAGGCGGCAGTCAGCACAACTGGCCTGCAGAAATCTATCGCTGACCTGATCTCGGGTCACCCCGATCTGGACGATCCCCGCGTCAAGTTCGCACTGATAGTAACACAAAACTCGTGGCGATTTGGGATCATCATATCGCGCAGCACGCAGCGCTGGCGCCACCACCGCAAGCGCCCGCACTACTACTCTCATGGCCTCCCTCCGCAGATAGCGCGGGCGCTGGTGAACCTGGTGGCGGCCCCTGGTGATAGCCTACTCGACCCGTGCTGCGGCAGCGGGACGGTGGTAGCCGAGGCCCTCGCTGACGGCATTCGTGCCTGGGGAGTAGAAATATATCCATCACTGGCCAGCCAGGCGGCGGCTAACCTGCGCTCACTGGGTCTACCTGCCAACATAATGGTCGGTGACGCGCGCACCATCCGGGGTAACTTCGATGCGGCAGTCCTTGATTTTCCCTATGGTCATTCTGGGCCAGTTGATGAAGGCCTGTATCGCGATGTACTTATCAACCTGCGGGATCAAGTAGATAGAATGGCCCTGGTTTTCGGCCGCGACCAGCGACCTTTGCTGGAAGAGCTGGGGCTGGTGGTCACCCAGCAGGCCTCGGTGCCCAAGGGACAGCTAACTCGGCATATTTACGTCGTCAGCACTAAGAAGGAACAACAGCCGGTACGGTGAATTATAGAGTGATGCGCTGGTGAAATTCTGAGTTAGCCTGCATATAGGGGAAAGACAAGATGGCTTCTAATAAACTAGAGAGTTATGGACTAGCCCAAGGACGATGGAGCATATTTGTGACCATTGTGCTGGCGGCAGGTTTATTGCTACCAGCAGTGAGAGGCTACGCCGGCAACTTGCTATTGAACTCCGGATTTGAACGAGTCGATGTCGAGGGCATGCCGGTAGGCTGGCGTACCTTCGTCCCCATTCCCAATTCGGCCGCCATCATGTCCATAGCCCACCCCGGGTACAATAGCCGCAACTGCCTGCTGCTGGAGACCGAAGAGCAATTGACTGTTCTCGACACGCACGCTCCTCCAGTTGAGATGAGCGAGATAAGTTCGAGTAAGATGCTCTTTACGTGCTACTACCGGACCGAAGGCGCGCCGGGCGCTCAGATGTCACTGGTGACTTTTGCTGAAGATTTCTATATCAACGAGTGGCAAACTCGGCCGCTGCAAGCCGAAGCCAAGAATATACCGCCATCCGACGAGTGGAGTCTGCTTTCATGGCAGTTTGAAGCCCTCCCCGGGGGTCGGCAAGTAGTCCCACTTATTAGAATCACCGGCCCAGGGAAACTCTATGTTGATAACGTGGCGCTACGGCCCTACCCCGATGAGGTCTCTGCTACGCTAACCTGCTGCGGGGCACTACGCGAGCTTCCTGACAAGCGCCGCACTACCATAGAGCTTACCAATCGCACCTCGCAAAACCGAGAGTTGCAAGTCGTGCTACTCGCTGCGGCTGAGGGGAATGGGGCAAAACGGCTGCAGCACACGGTGCAAATAAAACCCAATGGCACCGGTATGCTACATCTCGACTATGCTCTGCCAGTCGATATCCCCCACACTCTTCAGCTAGTGGTTCGGGATGCCGACAGTGGCGCCGTCTACGAACACACGCAGTTGCTCGCTCCTCCTCTGCTGAAGGCTAGATTCATCAAGCCGGCATTTCGTAGCACTTTGCTGTCTACCCTACCGGTGGAGAAACTGGAAATTGCCGGTCAGATCAATGCTCTGCCGGCTGTCGCCCGACAATTCCGGCTCAGTGCAGAAATATCAGAAATCGGCGTCAAAGTTACAGAACCCAGTGATAGCATCATTCGGACTGGACCGACTGACTTTGTGATCACACTGCCACGCAGCGGTGAGTATGCGGTGATAATCACCGCGTCACTGGATGATGGCCACACCCAACACAGCCTAAGACTGCCTCTACGAAAACCGGTGTCCTCAAACAGCGAGGTAGGCTACGACTATCAGCAGCAATTGTGGGTCAATGGAACCCCCATGTTGGCCCGCGGGTTGTACTATGTCTGCAAGCCCGAGGATCTGTCCACCATAGCCCAGGCTGGTTTTAACTTCGCGGTAGTGCCTTCGACCCGGGCTAGTTACGCCTTTGCTGAAGAGGCACGCAAACAGAAGATGCCCCTGCTGATCTCCTCGCCCCGCCAGGGAGTCGAGATCTGGGAGAATTTGGAGCGCAAGTTCGGCCAGGATCCAGCGCTACTGGGCTGGTACGTACTCCCCCGACCCGACCAGCAGACTACGCCCCCCGAGATCGCCGCCGACCTCTGCCGCCAGCTTAGATCAATAAGTCCCCGCCACCCCACAGTTATGGCCCTGGCTTCGCCATCACTGTTGCGCTATTACAGCGACTTTCCCGACATTGTAGCCGCCTGGTCGCTACCCATTCCCACAACTCCCATTACTTGCGTGGCGCGAATGGTTGACGCAGCAGTAGAGGCGACTACTGACGCGCATCCGGTGTGGGCTGTCATTCAGGCCGCCGGCCCGGCCTGGTACGCCGATGCGAGTCTGGACCCGCACGGCATGGGGCGCGCGCCCACTCCGGCGGAAGTACGCGCTATGACTTACCTGGCACTGGTGCACGGAGCTACGGGGCTGATCTACTACGGATATGATATTCCTTCTTTCCCGGGCACGAAGGCATTCAAACTTCCTGAGGATGCTCCTGAGCTATGGACTGAGCTATCCAGGATTAACCAACAACTGTGCTGGCTCGCGCCGGTGATTCTCCAGGGCAAGCACCGACTGTTACCGTCCGTCAGCGGTGGCCAGTTGGATCTGGCTACCTGGCAGTACCAGGGAAGCAACTATATCATAGCTGTCAATACTGCCAACAGTGCCGTCGTCGCCGAGTTTAGCCTGCCCGAAATCAAGGCACAACGACTGTATACTATGTTTGAGCATCGCTGGCTAAACTCCAGCGAAGATAGGTTCCAGGACAGCTTCGCTCCTCACCAGGTGCACATCTATTCAACAAGGTAGACGCAGCGAGGCGAGGAGCCACTGATCAGTGTCCACCTCAGCGCAGGGACAAGGATGAACCAGCTATTTACATCCAACCAACTGATAACAATTGCGGTCAGTCTTATGATTGGGCTGGTGCTGGGCTGGCTAGCTGCGCTGGCCATCAATGCGGCGGCGCGGACACTAGGTTGTCTTGTAGTGGTTGTGTTCGTGCTTATTCAAATTCTCGGCTACCATGAAATACTACACTGGAATTGGGCAGCTTTGCTGGAGCTGATTCGGCCGTGGACAGGTGTAATCACTGACAGGCTAACACCCAGCTTGAATGCCTTCACCTACAATCTTCCGCTGTCAGCCGGGTTTCTGGTCGGTCTGCTGCTGGGGATGCGGCGGTAGCGCTATATGCACCGCGTTGTGCTAATACTATTGGTAACAAGCTGCACGAACGGAGCCAACCTCGTAACTGCTCCAATGCAGCAACTCATTATTCGACGTCACCCAGCAGCTCCCGTCAATTGTACCAAACGAGCCTACGCCCGCCGCCTAATTACAGGGCGGGGGCTTGCGGGTAGAATATAGATGAGTACCGTTTACTACGCCGACAGGAAGAATAAAGATGTCCGATGACCGTTCCGGGGGCAGCTTCGGGAGTAATCCACTGAGCATAGCCCGATTCATATTGCATTTGCCTAACTTCTTCAAGCTTTACTGGCGGCTGTTTACCGACCGTCGGGTTTCGCTGCTGCCCAAGATCATTCTGGTCCTGGGTGTTGCTTACCTGGTGGTGCCCACCGATCTCCTTCCCGACTTATTGCTACCATTGGGCCTACTTGACGACACCGTAGTGGTAGTTATGGCCGCCAAAAGCTTTATGGCTCTGTGCCCACGCCGAATTGTCGAGGAACACGTCCGGCTCATTGACGAAGGCGGATAGCGCAAAGGGGGCAGGCGCTTGCAAGTGCGGATTCGCCGGTTTAATCTACGCCGAGATTTACAGACCGTCTTGCAGTTCCAATACGAAACTTACGAGCGGAACTTCCCCGGGTTTGAAGTAGATCAGAAGTTTCTGGACGACTTCACTCGCCAACTGCGGTCAGCAGCCCACAGCCCGGCGGAGCAGCTCTGGATACTGGAGGAGGACGGTCAGGTACGCGGTTTTGCCTGGGGAGCACTGATCACTAGTATGGTAGACGAGTTTGTGGGGTATATTAAGAATGTGTACGTGTCACCCCAAGCGCGAGGTCAGGGCTATGCCCGCCGCCTGCTGGAAAGGGTAGAAGACTGGTTTCGCACAGAAGGGGCGCCGAAGGCAGCTCTGGATGCCAGCACTTGTAATCACCAGGCACTGACTTTGTACAGTAACGCTGGCTATGTCACCAGGCGGCTGCGTATGGAAAAACCACTACAGTAGCTAAGCTTAGGGGGTGGATGACTATGAACCAACAGACTGAAGCCAACGACAGAACACAGTTGCGTGATCAGATAAATGAAATTGAAGACCTCATAGGCGACGGTAACTATGACCGAGCCTTAACTCTGGGCCGAGAACTGCTGGATGCTCATCCCGATCGGGGTGAACCATACACTGTCATTGGTGACATTTATGCTGCTCGCGATATGTGGCCGGAGGCAGTGGAGTGGTACATCGAGGGTGTCGAGCGAGACGACAGCAGCGCCCCCGACAAACTCCGCGACGCCCGCAGCCAGCTCATCCTACAGTTAGAACAGCCCGGCCAGCCCCGCCGGACCCGCAGTGCTTCGCAGACTGAACGAGAACGCACCAAGCTATGGATAACTCTGGCCAGTGCCGGAGCAGTTGTAGTGATTGCCGTGGTTATAGCCAGCCTTACTTTTTCCAGTAAGCCCCCCCCATCTGCTATCGGGCAGACTGCGGCACAGGGTACTACCGCATCAGCCACTCTCCGTCAGGGAGCCAGAAGCGACTCCAACTATCAGCGTTCCACAGCATCAGTAGCACGCAACCAACTTCGTGGCCAGCCCGAGGCCGGGTCACAGATACCTGATTCTGGTACCAGGCCAGATCAGTCCAGTGTCTCAGCTATCAAGCCACAACCAACACCCACTAAGCCGGAAGAAAGTGCCACAACTACCATCATTGTACAGGGACCACGCACTGAACGCGATGTGATCCTGGAGAGCGCCCTGGGCTCGCTGACCTGGCCGGGTGGCACCGCTATGCGCGATGACGTAGCAGTAGCACTGGATCCATTCTTGGGCTACGCGATGATCACCTTCGAGATACCGCACAATCCCGGGGGTAGCGACCTCGCGGAAATCGTGGCCAGGCAAGCCTATTCAGTAGCTGCCGCCGCTATCAATACCGACGCGAGTATCAAGACGCTGACCCTGCGCGGGATAATTGACCTTTCCAGCTCACGACGGAGAAGGCGAGCAGTGGTCGCCTACCGTGGTAACACCAGTCGCGAGAGCCTCGAATACTGGCTGAAACACGATCGGTCTCCCAGTAACCAACAGTTGTGGAACCAGGTCTTCGCCGCTACTTGGTGGAATCAAGCTATTCCCCGCACCGGCTTGGAATAAGTCGCTTGCGCCAAGTCATTCGCGCTGCCTGCTCTCCTTTATTGGGCCGGCCCGATCGGGCCGGCTATCCCTGTGAAGGTTCAATACCTAGGCAAGGAGAATAGACTAACCACAAGATTCAGTCTGTCCGAGCAGAGCAGTCAAAGAGGAGTTCCCATGAAGAAGGCCATTTGCTACTCAAGCGTACTCACTTCACAGGACCATCGCCAGCGCCTGGCTGTCATCAAAGACGCAGGATTTGATGGCATTGAAGCGCCACAATTTGATACTGCCCAGGAGACAGAAGATGTTACCGGCCTGGCAAATGAGATTGGGCTGGAAATCCACAGCGTGATGGGGGGCACTCACTGGCAAATGCCCCTGTCCGAGCCTGACGAAGAAGCTCGCCGCAAGGGGGTTGCCGGAATCGAAAATGCCTTGCAACAGGCAGCAACAATGGGGGCAGAGACCGTACTGGTGGTGCCCGGCGTGGTCAACACCGATGTCTCCTATGAGCAGGCCTACGAAGTCTCCCAGCAGAGCATCCGCGAGCTGCTGCCCACCGCTGAAGAGCTGAACATAGTAATGTGCCTGGAGAATGTCTGGAACAAGTTCCTGCTCAGCCCTTTGGAGATGCGTGACTACATTGACAGTTTCAACAGCCCGCTGGTGCAGGCCTACTTTGATGTGGGCAATATCCTGCTGTACGGCTATCCCGAGCAGTGGATAGAGATTCTGGGTCCGAGGATTAAGAAGGTCCACATTAAGGACTTCAACGTGGGCACGAGACAGTTCGTCGGGCTGCTACAGGGAGATGTGGACTATCCCACGGTGATGACGGCCTTCCGCAGTATCAGATATGATGGGTACATTACAGCGGAGTTGTCGTCTTATTCACAGTTCCCCAAGCAGTTTGTCTACGATACTGCCGCGCAGATGGACGCAATTTTCAGCGCGTAGCCAGCAGCTTCAACGTCCGAGGCATAAGGGAGTTGGACACGGTATGAATGAAGAACTGGTGGAGTGCCGTTACTATGAGGCTGGCGAGGAGTATTTGCAGTGTCAACTATGTCCCTGGCACTGCCGAATCCCGCCGGACAAGATGGGAATATGTGGTGTACGCAAGAATGTCGCGGGGGTCCTGCGCTCCCTGAACTACGCCGAGGTCACCTCCACCCATATGGATCCCATCGAGAAAAAGCCCCTTTACCACTTCCATCCGGGCAGTGACATTCTTTCACTGGGGACCTTCGGCTGCAACCTGGCTTGTGAGTTCTGCCAGAACTGGGAGATCTCCCAGGGGCGGCCGCCCACCCAGCATCTGGAGCCAGAAGAGGCCATGGAGCTGGCCCAAAAAGGTCAGCGCCAGAGCGGTAACATTGGGATTGCCTATACTTACAATGAGCCGTTCATCTGGTATGAGTATGTCTACGATACCGCGCAGTTAGTCCACGAGGCCGGCATGGTCAATGTGCTGGTCACCAATGGGATTATTGATGAAGAGCCGCTACGCGAGCTTCTTCCCTACATTGACGCTATTAATGTGGACATCAAAGCATGGAGTGAGGACTTCTACCGAAAGATATGCCACGGGGAGGCATGGCCAGCACGCCGCACCGTGGAAATAGCCTCCGACCAGTGCCATGTGGAGATAACCGTCCTGATCATTCCTGGCTACAATGACAGTGATGAGGAACTGGAGACGATCTTCGACTGGGCTGCTTCAGTGCGCGAGGATATGCCGGTGCATCTGTCCCGGTACCATCCCGCCCACAAATTTGATGCCCCACCCACTCCCGCCGAAACTCTCCGTCATGCTTATCAGTTGGCCCGGCAACGACTGGAGTATGTGTACGTGGGTAATATCTATATTGACGGCACTACCGACACTAAATGCCTGTCAATCTCACCGAAGAGAGCAGGTGCAAAAACTGTGGTGCCCAACTCAACATCATCATCTGACGACAAGACCTCTGCCGAAGACCTGGGCAGCCGGGCCAGTCGCTGGATGCGGCGGGCCAGCTACGTGGCGGCCGTCTTTGTGAAGTTCGGCTTTGCTTCGGTTCTGCACAACGTCGGCTTGGACCGGTTTCTGCGA
>JALGTD010000037.1 GCA_029821515.1 Candidatus Zipacnadia bacterium
AGATCAACGCCGCGCTTGACCGCTGCAATTATCTGGGTGGGCACGCCGACGCCCAGCAGGTGTTTGGGTGCCTCAGAGGGCAGCTCGGGGAGGGCTGCATCCAGCGCTGTGAACATCTCCGCCTCGCTCTCCCCCACCGAGACGCCACCAATAGCGTACCCCGGAAAGCCTATCCCAACGGTGGCCCGGGCACTTTGTGCGCGCAGGTCCGGATAGACACTGCCCTGGACAATGCCGAACAGCGCCTGCTCCGAATTGTTGTGCGCCGCTTTACTGCGCTCGGCCCAGCGCAGCGTGCGCTCCATTGACCGTCCAGCCTCTCCGTGGTCGCACGGATAATGCGTACAGTCGTCAAAGGCCATAATTATATCCGCGCCCAACTCGTTCTGTACCTGGAGGGAAAGCTCCGGAGTAACCTGTATCGGGCTACCGTCCAGCGGCGAACGGATGCTGACGCCATCTTCGGTGATGTCACGGCGGTCAGCCAGCGAGAAGACCTGAAAGCCGCCGCTGTCAGTGGCAATCAGGCCCGGCCAGTTCATAAATTTGCGCAGCCCACCAGCCTGCTGAATAACCTCGCTGCCAGGGCGAATCAACAGGTGAAAGGCATTGCACATCACTGCTTGGATGCCGACCGCAGCAATATCCTGCGGAGAGCAGGCCCTTACCACCGCCCGACTGGCACAGGGCATAAATGCCGGAGTCTGTACCACCCCGTGGGGAGTTACCAGCCGCCCCACGCGAGCTAATGAGTTTGGGTCGCGGGCAGTTATCTGAAAGTTCATAGCAATTCCGGGCGGCTTAAATAATCAGCATACAGTCGCCGTAACTGTAAAAGCGATAGCGACGGGCTACAGCCTCCTGGTAGGCGGCCAGCACTTGCTCGCGGCCCGCGAAGGCGCTGACCAGCATCAGTAATGTCGAGCGGGGCAGATGAAAGTTGGTCAGCAGCATATCCACGGCGCGGAACTGGTAGCCGGGATAGATGAACAGGTTGGTCTCGCCGCTACCCGCTGCGATCTGGCCGGAGTCATTGGCCAGTGTCTCCAGGGTCCGCACTACGGTGGTTCCCACAGCGACGATGCGCCCGCCCTCCGCTCGGCAGGCGTTGATGGCCTGGGCCGCTTCAGCAGTCACCTGGTACCTTTCGGCCTCCATATTGTGCTCTTCAATATTCTCGACGCGAACTGGACGGAAGGTACCGGCGTTAACATGCAACGTAATTCGGGCAATTTCCACATCGCAGGCAGCCAGCCCCTCGAGCATATCTTCATCAAAGTGCAGCCCGGCAGTCGGGGCAGCAACAGCCCCAGGCTCCCGCGCATAAACTGTTTGATAACGGGCTCGATCAGCGGCTTCCTGGGCTTGCTGTTGGGGGGAGGCTTCACTGGGAGGCTCTTGCTCACGATGGATGTAAGGGGGTACCGGGGTGAGGCCAACACGAGTCAGAGCAGTCATAAGCTCCCCTGAGTACTCAAGGCTCACCACACCTCGTCCCTGCACCAGTTTTTCTTCTATTGTTGCGATGATTTCGCCAGAAAAGTCAATCCTCTCTCCCACACCCAGTCGCCCAGCCGGCCGAGCCAGTACCTCCCAGCGGCCATTACCGAGCGGCTCCAGTAGCAACAGCTCCACCTGCCCTCCGGTTGACCGCCGGCCCAACAGACGAGCCGGAATGACCTGAGTCTGGTTTATGACCAGACAATCTCCGGTCCTCAAGTACTCAGGCAGATCGATGAAGCGGCGGTGCTCGGTAGCACCGCTATCTCGGTGCAGCACCAGCATTCGCGAAGCCGAACGCTCCGCCAGTGGCTGCTGAGCAATAAGCTGGGTTGGCAGATCATAGTCAAACAGGTTGACGCGCACTGAAAGCCCCTGACGAGATTGCTAAAGTCGGATGCACTTGCAGTGTAACTGGCGTGATGAGTTGCCCATAGCCAGCGCCACGAAAGCAGGCAGTTACAGAGGCAGTTTACCGCCCACAGGCTCCACCTGTCAACAGCCCTGCTGGCCGGCGCGGTGTTGCAATCAGCGTATATTTGTGGTATACTACACACAGTTTTGGGGTCGCGGACATTCGGTCGGCGGCCCTTCCTGTTTTGCCGGAAGCGGCAAAACCATCAGTCCATAGGAGGAAGGCAACCAGATGGCAGAGGCCACACTGTACGAGTCAACATATATTCTCACTACGGACCTGGAAGAAGAGGAAATCGAACAGATAACCGCACGACTGCGGGAGACAGTCGAGCAGGCCGGCGCTGAATTCGTGGCCGACCACTTGCTGGGCCGACGGCAACTAGCTTATCAGATCAATCATCATTCGGCGGGTATCTATCGGGTAATGTACTTCAAAGGTGACGGCGAGGCAGTTAACGAGTTGAAAAATGAACTGCTCATGAACGAATACATAATCCGCGGCATAGTGGTTGTGGCAAACCCGGATGCAATCTTTAAGCCAACATCGCATCCAGAGCAGGTAGCGGAACTCAAAGAAGAACAAGCAGCCCGCGAAGCCGAGGAGCCGGAGACTGTGCAGGAGGCAGAGGCTGAGCCGATGGCAGAAGAACCTGTCGCGGAGACGAGCGAGCCAGAAGCTAAGGCAGCCGACGAAGCTTCCCCAGAGCAACCCGAGGCCGAAGCTACAGAAACCGAACCGGCATCCGATGACTAAGGGGGGTAGCGATGATTAACAATGTAGTACTGGTGGGAAGACTGGCTAACGACCCGGAGATGCGTTATACCGGCAGCGGGACGGCAGTTACTAACTTTCGGCTGGCAGTAAGTCGGCCGCCGCGGCGGGACGCTCCCGACAGTGAAGAGCAGACCGACTGGCTGAATATCGTTACCTGGGGACGAGTGGCCGAGAACTGCGCGCAATACCTGGACAAGGGCTCGCTGGTAGGCATTGAGGGGCGGGTGCAGTCGCGCAATTGGCAAACCCAGGACGGCCAGAATCGCTACAGCGTAGAGATCAACGCGCAGCGGGTTCAGTTCCTGGAAAGTCGCCAGGAAGCCGAACGCCGCCGGGGCGCCCGGCAGGAGCGTCAGCCCAGTCACCCGACTGATGAGCCACCCGCAGAGCCGGAAGACGAATTCGGACCCATTCCCGAAGGCGAAGATATCTTCGGCGACCAGTAAGAGCTGCCGACTTTGACCATCGCTTGCCGCTGCTAAGGGCAGCACGCAGTTACGCCGAACATCAGCCAAGCACGTGATGTCTAACAAGCCAGAAATTGGTCAATTTCACAAAGCCCGAGCCTGGCCTCTCGGGCTAAAAGTGTCTGTGTATGTTTTTAGCCTAAGCGACTATGTCCACAACTATTCTTACTCAACTACGCAACAAGATTGCCGAAGCCGACAGCTTCGCTGAACTTCAGCAGGAACTTGCCGAGGGCGCTCGCGCAGTCTCAGTGGAGGGAACCAGTGACTCCGGCAAGGCGGCCCTGCTGGCCACCCTATTCAGCCGGAACTGGTCGGCAGCGCTGGTTATTACCTACAGCGATGATCGCGCCCAGCGACTGGCTGCGGACCTGGAGCAGTTGCTGGCTGACCAGGAAGACCTGGAAGTTGTGCTGTATCCCTCCATAGCTTCGGCGCTCTACGATGGCGTCCAGCCCGAACGTAGCGAAGTGGCGCAGCGACTGACCGTCCTGGAGCGACTGTGCGCAGGCCAACCCACCCTCGTCGTAGCATGCATCAAAGCGGTACTGCACCAGACGATGCCTCGCGCGGTGCTAGCCCAAGCACGCCGGGAACTGGCCGTAAGCGAGGAAATTGACCGTGATGACCTGGTTACAGCACTGATTGATCTGGGCTATGAGCGGGTTGATCTGGTAGACGAGGTTGGACAGTTTTCGGTGCGGGGAGGTATCATTGATATCTCACCGCCGACCAGTGACCAACCAGTGCGGATCGAACTGCTGGGCAACGAGATCGAGCGGCTGCAGCTTTTTGATCCGGTTACCCAAAGGTCAGTCACACCGGTGCAGCGCATTGGCATCGGGCCGGCCGGCGAGATACTGCTCACCGCAGCAGCAGTTAAAAAGACACTTCCCGCCATCCGCAGTGCCTTTGAGCGTGAGATCCGCCAACTGCACAACGAGGAGAAGATGCGGGAGGCCGAGCGGCTGGAGGCCCGCATGGAAGAGGACCTGCGCAGCCTCGAGCAGCTCCGGCCGACTCCCGACCTGGTACATTACCTTCCCTATATTTACAGCCGGCCGGAGTCGCTCTGCGATTACCTGCCCAAAGATGCTTGCCTCATCGTAGATGAGCCAGTACGCACCAAGGCCTATGCTGAGAACTTCCAGGAAGAAGTGCACGAAGCGTATCAAACCGGCATTAGGCTAGGCAGTCACCTGCGGCTGCCCGACAGCGTGTGTATGTCCTTCGCTGAGTTAGTAGCTCGGCATCTGAACAACAACCGGCTTAGCAGCCCCACCATTTATCTGAATATGCTGCATCGCGAAGTTCCCTGGGCACCGCAGGCACCAGTGACGCGCTTCGAGACGCCGCCAGTGGACAGCTTCGGTGGTAAGTTTGATCTGCTTGTAGAGGGCCTGCAAGCGTGGCAGAACGAGGGTCGCTGTATGTTGATCTGCGCCAGCGAGCCCAGTCAGGTAGCTGAAGTTCTGCGCTCCCGCCACCTTGAGAAGCTACGTCAGCAGCCTCACGAGCACAAATTGGATGCTGGCCTGATAAATATTGCGGACATAGACCTGTCAGGCGGCTTTCGCTTGGGCGATGCAAAGCTGGTAGTGCTAACGGGGAAGGAACTATACGGCTGGCGCAAGCTGCGTCGGCCGCCGGAACGTGCCTACAAGCCCGGCTTCTCGCTTACTTCCCTGCGCGAGCTGCACGAAGGCGATTACGTCGTTCATATCAACCATGGCATCGGGATTTATCGCGGCCTGACTAAGCAAGCCCTGGGCGGGATGGAGCGTGAATACCTGGTCGTCGAATACGCCGATAACGACAAGCTGTACGTGCCGGTCACGCAACTGGACCGAATCCAGAAATATATTGGCAGGCACGGCTCCCCGCCAATTACGGGGCTGGACAGCGGGCGCTGGAATCGCGCCAAGAAGAAGGCCAGGGCCTCCACGCACTTGCTGGCCCGAGAGCTGATGAAGCTGTATGCGGCGCGCGAGCAGACCGAAGGCCACCAATTCGAGCCCGACGGTCCCTGGTTGGCCCAGTTGGAGAATGCCTTCCGCTATGAGGAGACCCCCGACCAGTTGCAGGCTATTTGGCAGATCAAAGAGGATATGGAAAGTGACAAGCCGATGGACCGCCTAATCTGTGGCGATGTCGGCTTCGGCAAGACCGAGGTGGCCGTGCGGGCGGCCTTCAAGGCAGTGCTGGACGGGAAACAGGTAGCGGTGCTGGTGCCCACCACAGTCCTGGCCCAGCAGCATCACAATACCTTTCGCCAACGATTGTCGGGATACCCGGTTGAGATTGCCATGCTCAGCCGCTTCCGCAGCCGCCAGCAGCAGCACAAAACAATTCAGGGCCTAAGAGAGGGCAGCGTAGACATCGTTATCGGTACCCATCGGCTGCTGAGAGCGGATGTTCGCTTCAAGGATCTGGGACTGCTGGTCATTGACGAGGAACAGCGATTTGGGGTCAAGCAAAAGGAGCAGCTTAAGAAACTGCGCCAGAATGTGGACGTCATCACGCTGACCGCTACCCCAATTCCCCGCACCCTGAATATGGCGCTGTCGGGAGTGCGCTCAGTCTCACTCATCAACGATCCTCCTCAGGGACGGATGCCGATTCGCACCTTCGTGCGCGAACGCGATGACGAGCTGATCCGGGAAGCAATTCTGCGGGAGCAGCGCCGCGGCGGGCAAGTATATTTCGTCCACAACCGGGTAAAATCAATCAAACACGTAGCCGCCGGCCTCCAGCGGTTGGTGCCAGAGGCCAAAATAGCGGTAGCTCACGGTCAACTACCGGAGGACGAGCTGGAAGAGGTAATGCTAGCCTTCTATGCCGAAGAGTTTGATGTTCTAGTCTGTACCACCATCATCGAGAACGGCCTGGATGTTCCCAACGCTAATACCATCATAGTAGATGACGCCGACAAACTGGGACTGGCTCAGCTCTACCAATTGCGGGGCCGGGTGGGTAGGTCAGATCGGCAAGCTTACGGATATTTGCTTTATCGCTATCCGGACAGAATGACCGAAGAGGCCGACCAGCGCCTCAAAGCCCTAGAAGAATTCAGTGAACTGGGCAGCGGCTTTAAGCTGGCTCTGCGCGACCTGGAGATACGCGGCGCAGGAGATATCCTCGGTCGCGAACAGAGCGGACATCTCTCAGCAGTGGGGCTGGACCTGTACTGCCGGATGCTTGCTGATTCAGTGAAGACACTGAAGGGTGAGCAACCCTCGGACTACGAGGGCGTAGCCTCGATTGACCTTCCCGTTGAGGCACTGATCCCAGCCAGCTACGTACCTGCCGAAAATCAACGTATCGCCCTGTACCGGCAGCTTGCGGACGTAACCAGCGACAAAGACATTGATAAACTGATCACGGAGATGACGGACCGATATGGCAGCCCGCCGGCGCCGGTAAGCAATCTCGCAGAGATTACCCGGCTGAAGCTGCAGTGCACTGACGCCGGTATCACTGACATCAGCACCGAGAACGGCCGTGTAGTCATACGGCTATCGGCCGACAGTCGTCTCAGTGAACAGGAACTGGCCATCTTTCGCGGCCTCTATAAACCTACCAAGCGGCAAGCGCGACGAGGGGCGCGTTCCAAGCTGCCACGGGCCAGCTTTGCCCCCCAGCAGCTCTGCTTCGGGCACAAGCAAAAGGACAGCGAACTCGCCTTAGCCGCCGTCAAGGAGCTAATTGGACGGCTCGCGGATAGAAGCAGCGAGAAGTCAAGCCAACAACAAGATGTAGCAGTGACATCCTAGCTCGAATCCCGATCTTAGGTACAGTTGATCATAGATAATTATGTCTATAAGTAACAGTCAAACTGGCGACAACCACAGCAACCGCTCCGGTGACGACAGTACAAAACGCGGCAGTGCCTCCGAGAGCCGCCCCGGCAAGGTTGCTGGTCTGTCTTTTCGGCGCAGCGGCACGCTTTATTGGTTCAAGACCAATAATCTGAAGATCAGGCCGGGGCAGTTCGTGGTCGCCGAGACCGAAAAAGGCCCGGACATTGGCCAGGTGGTTTACGTTGAAGACGCGGTGCCGCCCAACCGCCCCGGGGCGACGAAATCTTTGCAGCGTAAAGCTGATCGCCAGGACTTCCAGCGCCGACGACAGTTGCACGAGAAGGCCAGGCGGACACTGAAAACCGCTGAGAGGAAGGTGGCCGAGCACGGGCTGGAGATGAAGCTGGTAAGGGCGGAATATACCCTTGATGGTCACCATCTGACCATCCTCTTCACCGCCGACGCACGGGTGGACTTCCGCGAGCTGGTGCGCGATTTGGCCGCGACGTTTCACTGCCATATCGAGCTGCATCAGATTGGAGTTCGCGACGAGGCCAAGATAATCGGGGGCTTGGGGCCCTGCGGCCAACCGCTGTGCTGCCAGCGCTTTCTGCGCGAGTTTGAGCCGGTAGGCATCCGCCTGGCTAAAGATCAGGACCTCCCACTGAATCCTGAGAAAATAAGTGGAGTCTGCGACCGGCTGATGTGCTGCCTGCGTTACGAAGAGGAGGTATATTCGACAGCTCGCGATAAACTACCGAAAGTCGGCGACCAAATCAACACTCCCCAGGGTCCAGGAAAAGTGGTTGACCGCCATCTGCTCAAGCGCGAAATAACTGTGGATATAGGCCAGGAGCAAACCGTGAGCTTACCAGCAGCAGATGTACGAGCGACAGATGACAACACTAATCAGCAGAACTGAAGAGGATCGTGAGCGTAGAGATGCCGCTTTATGAGTACAGATGCAACAATTGTGCAAACGAGTTTGAACTGCTTCAGTTGCGCAATGCCACAGACGAACCAACCTGCCCGGCTTGCGGAACAAGCCAGCTCCAACGACTAATGTCATCGTTCCGTGGGCGTGTTGGTTCAAATTCAGGAGGCTCGGGCATGATGTCCGGGGCCGGTAGCTGCGCCGGTTGCACTGCAACCAGTTGCGCAACCTGCCACAGTTAGGCTATTATATTAGGCGCTGTTGTGTTTTAATTCAACTTCTGATAAGACAGTCCAGCCAATAAGATGGGCAAATGGTTCAATGGGAAGTTTCTATACTACAACACCAATCTATTATGTAAATGACCGACCCCATATCGGTCATTCCTACACCACAATTGCCGCCGATGCCCACGCCCGTTACCACCGACTGCGGGGGGATGCGGTCCTTTTCTCTACTGGCACTGACGAGCATGGCCAGAAGGTCGCCCGCTCTGCCGAAGCTCGGGGGATGAAGCCCCAGGAGTTCGTCGATGAGGTAGTTGGCTCGTTCAAACAGATGTGGGAGCGACTGCACATCGATTATGACCGCTTCATTCGAACAAGCGATTCCCGTCATGTCGCAACAGTCCAGCACGTCTTCAGTCAGTTGCGCGAGTCCGGGGATATCTATCTAGGCGAGTACAAGGGCTGGTATTGTGTGCCTTGCGAGACCTACCTGATAGAGGGTGAACTGGTCAATGGGTGCTGCCCGCAATGCCAGCGGGAAGTCGAGCAGGTCACGGAACCGGCTTACTTCTTCCACACCTCCGCCTATGCCGACCGCCTGCTGGACCACATCGAAAGCCATCCGCAATTCATTCAGCCTGAATCCCGGCGTAATGAGGTGTTGTCTTTCATTAAAGAGGGTGTGCGCGATGCCTGCGTGAGCCGCCGGCGCATGGAATGGGACATAGCGGTGCCCGGCGACGAGAGCCAGTCAATATACGTTTGGTTTGATGCCTTGATAAACTACCTCTCGCAGGTCGGGTACCCTGATGAGCTCGATGAATTTGCCAAATGGTGGCCGCCGCAGATACAGTTGTTGGGCAAAGATATCCTGACCCGCTTCCACGCAACACTGTGGCCAGCAATGCTTCTGGCCCTTGATCTGCCTCTGCCCGAGGTCCTGTTCGCTCACGGCTGGTGGATAACTGACACCGGCGATAAGATGAGTAAGTCCAAAGGGAATGTTCTGGATCCCTATGAGGTCTCCCAGGAACTGGCCAAAATTTCGGGAGCAACCACTGCAGTAACCGTCGACAGTCTCAGGTATTTCTTGCTGCGCGAGGTGACTTTCGGACTGGACGGATCGTTTTCATGGGGGGCACTGCTGAACAGATTCAATGCGGACCTGGCTAACGATCTGGGCAACCTACTGAACCGTACCTTGCCGCTGGTCGAACGTTACTTGAACGGGGTTGTCCCGGAAGCGGGCCCAGGGGCGGGGGAGCTGAGTGACGAGATCGAGCGTACTCGCACCCAAATCGAGCAAGAGATGGCGCAATCCAACTTTAGTGCCGCACTGACAGCCATCTGGAGGCTGCTGGCCAGCGCCAATAAATTCCTGGATACTCGCGCACCTTGGGCACTGTACAAAGAATCAAAGCAAGTAGAGTTGGAGGCAGTGCTCTACGATGCGCTTGACTGCCTCAGAGTAGTAGCTATTATGATCGGGCCATTTATGCCAAAGGTCGCCGACGAGATCTGGCAGCAACTGGGCTTGCAGTCGGCGCAGGTTGAGAGGGCCTGGCAGGACTGCCGCGCACTGCAGCTAGCCAGCGGCGTGACCATCGAGTCAGGCCGCCCGATCTTCCCGCGCGTAGACCTCCAGCGAGCTATGGACCGGCTGGAAGCCG
>JALGTD010000283.1 GCA_029821515.1 Candidatus Zipacnadia bacterium
CACTTCTGGCAGTCCTACTCGGCCGATGAGGGTCTCACGTGGTCCGAGGCGGAGCCGTCGCCGATTGAGGCCAGCGGCTCGCCGGGCATCCTTCTGCGACTGAAGAGCGGTCGCATCCTGCTCGTATGGAATCGCTTCGCCGAGGACCGCCCGAGGGATCTTGGCCGTCGCGAGGAGATATCAATCGCCTTCTCGGAGGACGAGGGGCAGACGTGGACCGAGCCGGTGGTCGTCGCCCGCAATCGCACTCCTGAGGGCGGCAACCCGGTCGCACACCGGATTTCCTATCCTAGCGTCTATGAGCATCACCCGGGGGAGATCTGGATCACGACCGATCAAGGCCTGCTGCGTATGAAGCTGCACGAGGAGGATTTCCTCGAGGAATAGAACGAGGGACCGGCGCTGCGTACTTGTAATAGGGATTAGGCCAGTGCACCTGATACAGGTAAATGTAGTCGGTACGTCGCCCTCGGCAGTATCCAGGCAATTGATGTCCCCTTCAATGACGGTGTGAATCGCTGCAATAGACTCTTCGTCCCGTACGTCGGTCCAGTTGCTCTGGCCCATTGCTCAACACCCCAATCCGATTTCCCATAGCTGCAGATCGGTTTTCCCTAACTGGCGTCGTGTCATTACTCAATTTCTCCAGGTTAGTTATTCGTGCAGACTTACATTGACTTGCTTCTACTGTGATGTTATACTCCGTGTTGCTATGCAAAAGAAGGAAATGCATCCCTCACTGGCGAATAATATTAATTAGTGCAACGAATTATGTGTGTAGAATGAGGTGCTGTTATGATTAAGGCAGGCTTTGCTGAAAGAGTGATTACTCCTCCAATCCCTGTATATTTGGTGGGATATTTCCATGAGCGGATTGCTCAGAGCATACGCGATGACTTGTATTCCAAGGCGGCTGTCTTCGAAGCAGACGGACAGAGGGTAGCGGTAGTGGTCTGTGATGTGTGTTTCCTTCCCGGTTCGCTAGTCGACGAAGCCAAAGCTATCATAGCTGAGGATGTAGGCATACCAGCGGAGGCAGTCATTATTTGCGCTACTCACACCCACACCGGTCCGGGGCTCTTTACTGGCCGATTTACGCCAATCGACGAAGAGTACGTTGCCAGTTTGCCCTCGGCAATAGCCGCTACGGTCGCTGAGGCGGCTGATCAGATGTTTGATGCCCAGTTGCGGCCCAATGTTGGCTATGAGCAGGAGTTGTCCTTTAATCGTCTGCTGCGACTGCGCGATGGCAGTGACCAGTTCGGTTGGGAAGGTGACCCAAAAGAGGTCGCCGGGGTGGCCGGGCCGATAGACCCGGAAATGGCAATTATGGGCGTCTACGACAGCGACAGTAACCTGCGAGGAATACTGGCCAACTTCGCGGTCCATACCGATGTTATCGGCGGAGGCGCGGCCGACTTTATCTCTGCCGACTGGCCGGGAGAGTTGGCCAGGACAGTCCGGGCTGTATATGGTGAAGAGGTAGTTACACTGTTATTGCAGGGCACCAGCGGTGACATCAACACCTGCACCCAC
Source organism: Candidatus Zipacnadia bacterium (assembly GCA_029821515.1). Lineage (GTDB taxonomy): Bacteria > Armatimonadota > Zipacnadia > Zipacnadales > Zipacnadaceae > JALGTD01. Next base: position 1,537 of record JALGTD010000283.1, read on the forward strand.
CACGCTACCGAGCTACCTACCGGCCTGGAGCCCAAAGCAATTCAGATAGGCCGAGCTCTGGCAGCAGTGGCCATCAACGCAGTCGAAAAGGCTGAGCCTGCCCATGACGAGACGCTGCGTGCGGTGTTACACACCCTCCCGATCCCTTATTATGAGGTGGACGACGATCTACGCGAAAGAGTCGCCGAACTGAAGGAAAAAGGACCAGCGAACAACTTTGAACGCTATCTCATCGAAGAGATTGATAAATGGCCCCACAACGGGGAGATCGCCCAAGTACCAGTTCAGGCAATGCGTCTTGGCTCGATAGGCCTGGCCGCTTTGCCCGGTGAGATCTTCGTGCACTGGGGCTTGACCATCAAGAAATGGTCACCAGCCCCTCATACAATGGTAGTGGAATTAGCGAACGATACGTTCGCCTACATCCCCACTATCGAACAGGCTCAGCGTGGTGGCTACGGAGCTATGCCCATACTTACACGCCAGTTGGAGGCCAGTGCCGGTCGGATAATGTCCGACGAGCTGCTGCGGATGCTCAATGAGTTATGGGGGCCCGAGGAACTGCCCGCCAGTGAGCTTCCGGCCAACATCGCAGCTGCCTTCGAGCCTTATCGGCCGCAGCCTTAGTAAAGACCGAGGCTGTAACTGTGTTGCCCAGCGTTGGCAAATCCGCTATTGTGGTTTAGTTGCCACAATCAGAAAGTAAGGAACGTGCAAGAAGATGGGCCACTGGCCCTCAGCGTTTGCCACATAATCCTGTACGTTTTGAGCTATCTCGCGCTGGTTGTCGGTCAGGGGAAAGTCATCAAGCAAGCTCAGCGCATCGGCCTGGGCTGGCTGGGGAATATGATGTACCAATTCCACCCAGACCTGAAAGCCAGCCGCTTCGCACATACGAGGCAACTTGCGGCCAATCAGAGGATCAGCACCGGCCTGAGACAATCCGCTGATCCACAGTTCGCGAATGCCCCAGTCGGGATACTCCATCATACCTCCGTAGTCTGGTTCCAGCACCACAAGCACGCCACCTGATTCCAGCACCCGCCCGCTTTCAGCAATAGCGGCCTCCAAATCAGCCATCCATAGCAGCGTGTTCTGGAAGAAGACCAGGTCAAAGCTGCTATCGGGGAAGGGTAGTTGCAGGGCATCGCCGGCAACGAAGTTGACCTCAGC
>JALGTD010000038.1 GCA_029821515.1 Candidatus Zipacnadia bacterium
GCGCTGCTGGAGCCGGTGGAGATCGGTGGGACAACAGTCCGGCGGGCCAGCCTGCACAATCAGGACGAAATTGATCGCAAAGACATAAGAATCGGTGATACCGTAATCATTGAGCGAGCCGGCGATGTGATCCCCTATGTCGTCAAGGCTATTAGTGAGCAGCGTACCGGAGATGAGCGGAAGTTCCGGCTTCCTGACGCCTGCCCGGTATGTGGCACTAAGGTGTTGCGCGCTGAGGATGAACCGGTTGTCCACTGTCCGAACATTGATTGTCCGGCCCAGATACAGGGGCGCGTCGTACACTTTGCCTCGCGCCGGGCAATGGACATCGAGGGATTAGGGGAGAAGATAGTCGCCCAGCTCGTCGAGGCCGGTTTGGTGAAGCATCTTCCCGATATCTACGAGCTGACTGTGCCGCAGCTTGCCTCCCTGGAGCGGATGGCGGAAAAATCGGCGCAGAATCTACTGGATGCCCTGGAAGCCAGTAAGCAGACCACGTTGGCCAGATTCCTCTACAGCCTGAGTATCGCGGATGTTGGTGAATATGTTGGCCGGCTGCTTGCCGACAACTTCGGGAGTTTGCAGGCCGTTGAGCAAGCTACTTACGACCAGTTGGTGGGTATTGAGGGCATCGGGCCTGAGATAGCCGACAGCGTCCTGAACTTCTTTGCCCAGGAGCGCAACCGCCAGATTATCGGTGACCTGCTGGACCGGGGGCTTCAGATCAAACAGCAGGGGACGGCTGTGAATACGCTGGCGGGGCAAACCTTTGTCCTTACCGGTACGCTGGGCAGTTTCAGCCGGGAAGAAGCCACTGAAGAAATTGAACGACGCGGGGGCCGGGTGACATCATCGGTGAGCAGCCGTACCGACTATGTGATTGTTGGGGCAAAGCCTGGCTCCAAGTACCAGCGGGCGCAGGAGCTGGACATCACTACTCTTGACGAAGAAGAATTTCGGAATCTTCTGGAAGGCGATTAGCCCAGGCGGTAGCCGAAACCGCGAACTGTCTGGACTCGTTGGGGATTTCTGGGGTCATCTTCGATCTTTGCCCGCAGATTAGCCATGTGTACCTCAACCAGGTGGGTGTCGTCGGTCTCTTCTCCCCAGGCTGCCCGCAATAGCATCTCGTGGCTGACAACCTTGCCCTGATTCTCCAGCAGTGTCTGAAGGATGATAAATTCGGTGCGGGTCAGCAGAACTTCTCTGTTGCCGACCCAGACGCGGCGGGCAGGAATATCCATCTCAATGTCCATTGCCGAGAGCACTTCAGCCTCCGGCGAGAGGGGCGCTGGCTCTTGTTCTTCTGAAGGCGATGAGAGAATCTTGGCGAGGCCGGCATCCACCATGGTGCCCTCTGCTCGCCGCAGAACTACGCGGACACGAGCGAGAAGCTCGTTCAGCCCAAATGGTTTGGCCATATAGTCATCGGCACCCAGCTCCAGGCCGACCACACGCTCGGCCTCTTCGGTCCGCCCGCTAATTATGACGATCGGCAAGGCTGTACGCTGGCGCAGGTGCCGCAGCACATCAATCCCGTCGACATCGGGTAGAGTCAGATCAAGCAATATTAGGTCTAGCTCCTCACTGTCGACCAGCCTCACCCCTTCGAGGCCATCGGTAGTAGAGAAAATTGTGAAGCCGGCATTCTCCAGCTTGCGGGCGATAACGTCAGCCAGTTCGGTGTCGTCTTCAATTATCAGTATTTTGCGTTGTTTCATAACTATCGTCCCGGTTACTAGTTGCTACTGGCCTCGAGCGGCAGGTGGACGGAAAAGGTACTGCCCTGGCCCGGCTCACTGTTGACCCCAATCCGCCCGCCCAGCAGTGTGGTTATCTGGGAGGCAATAGCTAGCCCCAAACCCACTCCCTCAACCGAGCGGCTTATCTCTTTGCTGCCGCGGTTGAAGGCCTCAAAGATGCATTCCTGCAATCCAGGCGGTATACCTGGCCCGGTGTCCGCTATCTGGACTACTGCTTCTCCGTCTGCGACGAAGGCAGATACTTCTACCTGACCTCTATGATAATTAAATTTTACTGCGTTGTCTACTAAGTTAATAAGAACTTGTTCAATTCGCCGGGGATCGGTGAATACCTCGAGGCTATCCGGAGGCAACTTAAGTAATATCTCTACCCCGGCTTGGTCGGCTTTTGAGCGCAGGGTCTGCGTCGTATGCTCCACCACCTGACGTAGGTCAACTTTGCGCTTGCGGATCGAAATCGCGCCTGCCTGCAACTGCGACCAGTCAGTGAGATCGTCAAGAATACGGTGCATATGGTGACAAGCCGAATCCATCCTTGCCAGGTACTGCCGCTGTTCTTCGTTGAGGGGACCGACTTCTTCATCCAAAACCAGTTCGCTGGTTGCCTGCAGGGAAGATAACGGAGCACGCAGTTCGTGAGAGATACTGGACACAAACAGCTTCCGTAGCTTGTCTACCCGAATTCTCTCCAGGGCGACCGCGGCCATGGCTGCCAAGGAGCGCAGCAGGCGAATTCGCTGGGGGGCTATGGGCGTATGAGTCTGGTAGTTGTCGGCAACCAGCAGGCCCACCATATCTCCGTGCGTGCGCAGTGGCACTAACAGTTGAGGGTAGCCGCTTTCTGCACCATCCGTAGCTTCCTCGTCACGATCTTCGGGGCCCAGTAGTACATACGGTGCCTCGCCAGATGCTGCATCAGCCAGGGGGTTGTCACCGCGTTCGAGTGGGTAGCTGCGATCGGATATATCTGCTACCACCCCGTCAGAGTCCGCCTGCAAAGTGCCGCACAGCAAGTTCTGCTCAGCATCGGTCAAGTAAACGCTGACCCGGTCAAAGCCGATTTCCACAGTCGCATTAGTTGCGATCTTTTCGAGGACTTCCGAAGACTGGCGACTGTCGGTTACGGCCACAGCCGCATTTAGCACTGTGCGGGCGCGTTCTTCCTCTTCCCAGGCCTGAGTGGCCGCTGCCCCAACCTGCTGGGCGCGGCGCTGCAAGAGACGATCCAGCCGCTTGTTTTGAATGAGCACCGCCGCCAGAGCACAAAGAAATCGCAAAGCATTTCTGCGCAATTCGCCCAGCGGCATGGCTGCTGAGCTAGCCAGAACCAGAGCCCCTACCGGACTATTCTCCAAGACCATGGGCAGTGCAATCACCCGACGCGCGCTGGGATGAGCCTCACCGATCTGATTGATGAGCGGCTCTTTGTGGTACAGCGAGCGCCAGGCGGTGTCACGAACCTGCGCTTCCCAGTCGGCTGCGTCGCCCTCGCTGTTTCCGTAGCTATGAAAGTCCTCGAACTCGTTGCCTTCTTGATTCAGTATTCCTATCCAGCAGCGGCTGGCCTCCATTATGCTCATCGCTGCCTGAGCAATAGCGGCAAGCTGTGGGGCTAGAATCTCTTCGGTGGTGACTATGGTAGCCAGATCCAGCAAGCGCTGGTTAAATTCACAAATACGGCGAGTTCGCTGACGGCTGTTGATAATCTCTTCGGCACGCTTGACTACCAGGAGCAGTTCGTTAATCCAGCGGTCGTACCTGATCACATGATAGTCAGCACCTGCTGACAAAGCGCGTGCTCCCAGTAGTTGGCTGTCACGGGAGGCGAGGACCACGAAATAAGTATCGGAGGCCAGCGCGGCAATGCGCTGCAATTCGTGAAGGGCGGGGGACGATAGCAGCTCCAGATCGCAGACAACGACTTCGTAGTGATCCTGGGCAAGGAGTCTTTCAAGCGCCGACACTGAATAGCATTCACTTACCTGCCAGTCCGGCGCTACCCGATGAATTTCGGCGAGAATTTCGCCGACTTGCTCTTCATTCGTACAGGCAATGAGAATTCTCATTACGTTGGCTGGCTAGAAGTGCTGCCTGCGATTCCCTCCTGGGTCCTGTGCCGATATGTGCCGGTAACTACAGTTACCAGCCCAAGTCTTTGAAGCTTTCGAATACTGTCATCAGGCCCGGGCCGAGCACGGTAATGAACAAGGCCGGCAGGATGAAGAAGATCAGGGGAAACAGCATCTTGATAGCCAAGCTGGCGGCGATCTGGCGGACACGCAGGCTGCGCTGGGTACGCAGCGAGTCAGCTTGGGTGCGTAAGGTCTTGGCGATGCTGACACCGAGCTGCTCTGCTTGACGGAGCGCGGCCACCAGCATTCTCAGCTCATCTAGGTCAACCCGGGTTGCCATATCTTCCCAAGCTTGCTGTCGGCCTTTTCCCAGTCGCATCTCCGCCAGTACTCGGCTGAACTCGTCTACCAGCGGGCCGCGCTTGCGCTTGATTACTACCGCCAGTGCCCCGTCAAGGCCGGTTCCCGCCTCGGCACTTACCACTAACAGATCAATAGCATCGGGCAACGATTTGCGGATAGTATACTGGCGGCCTTTTATCTTCAGGTCCAGGTAGTAATCGGGGCTTAAGATTCCCAGCAGTAGCAGCAGGGCGCTGCCGAGCAGTCGGTGCAGCAACATAGGTGTTGGCCACAGCATAAAGAGGGCACCGGCGGCTATCAACCCGGCGATGAAGGCGATGAAACGCAGTGCCAAGAAGCTGCTAACCGTCAGACCGGCAGGGCTGCCTGCCCGATCGAGCTTGTCCCGGGCGGCCGCAACTGCCTGGGAGGGGGCAAGCCGCATAATCTGGTTGCGCACACGCTGCAGAGTGGGGATGATGAGTCTTTCGCCAATTGACTTTGACAGCTCGGTATCCAGTTGGGTCCCTTCCATCACCACACGGGTGCGCTGCTGCATATCCTCGACTCTTTCCGAGATTCGCACCGCGTGGCTCTCGGTGGCAAAGCCGGCTATCAGGGTAGCGATAGCCGCGAATACCAGTATCCCGATTGCTATGAATAGCCCTACCATAAGCTGTTTTCCACCTTCTCATCAGCCGCCAATGAGCCGGCTAGATGTCAATGGTTACCAGTTTCTTGATTATTATGGCTCCCAGTCCCATCAGTCCAGCGCCAATGAGCAGTAGTATATTGCCCAGGTGCGTAATGAAAAGAGGTTCCATATACCCTGGATTGCTTATACTCAACAGAAAGGCCATCCCGAAAGGCAAAGCTAGCAGGACACCGGCTGACAGTCGCCCTTCGGTGGTAGCTGCCGCGATTTCCCCGCTAAGCTTGACTCGTTCACGAATCATACCGCCGATGTTGTCCAATATCTCGGCCAAGTTGCCTCCGATTTCAAGTTGCGTTTGCACCGCCGAGACCACCAGTTCCAGGTCATAGTCCTGGGTTCGATTAATGATGTTATCCAGTGCCTCGGATAGTGAGGCACCAAACTGAACTTCCTCCACAACCTGGAAGAATTCCTCAGAAACGGGGGGATGCATCTGGCTGGCGATGAGCTGCAATCCTCGTGAGAAGGAAAAGCCCGAACGCAACGCAGAGGCCAGCATATCCATAGCCTCAGGGAGCTGAGCGTTAAGCGCCTTGGCACGAGACGATTGGCGTGTCTTCAACATCACCCAGGGAATAGCTGCGCCAAGCCCTGCCCCCAGCACAGCCACCGGCCAGTGCTGGCTGGTTCCCAGTCCGATGAGAGCCCCAAGCATACCCGCGCCGGTAATCATCGCAATTAGCTCCGAGGGTCGCAGCAGCCATCCAGCGCGCAGTATCTGCAATTGCAGGGCGTCCTCGATCGCGGTTTGCTGCAATAGGCTGGTGATGATGGGAGCGCGGTCTCGCAAGCTGGGCCAATCTGTTTTTACCACAACGGGGCGGTTGGGGGTATCTTCAACAGCTATACTAGAGAGCCGTTTCTGGCCAGCCCTTGCGCCGGCGGAGAATAGATAGGCTATCGCGCCGCCAGTCGCAACCAGAAACAACACAGCACCAGCAAGCAACATGGTGTTCATAGTTCACATCACCCCAGCGGGTTGCTACGAGGAGGGCATAAAGATGTCGGCAGACAACTTGTAGCCTTCGGCCTCCAGGATATCTACGAACAGCGGCCGAACACCGGTGGCAGTGGCTTCCCCGATGACCTTCCCCTCCTCGTTTATGCCACGACGATTGAATACAAATAAGTCCTGCAGGACAATACCTTCGCCTTCCATTCGCTGCACTTCAGTGATGGAGGTGATACGGCGGGAGCCGTCACGCAGCCGGCTTTGGTGGACGATCAGATGCAGCGCCGAGGCAATCTGCTCGCGAATGGCCTTGGCTGGGAGCTCCATTCCGGCCATCATTGTCATTGTTTCCAGACGAGCCAGGCCATCACGGGGCGAGTTGGAGTGTAGTGTACTCATTGACCCGTCGTGCCCCGTATTCATCGCTTGCAACATATCCAGCGCCTCTCCTCCGCGCACCTCGCCGATGATAATGCGATCGGGGCGCATTCGCAGGGAGTTTCTCACCAGGGTGCGGATAGAGATATCTCCTTTGCCTTCTGCGTTCGGCGGCCGGCTTTCCAGAGTTATTACATGGTTTTGTTGGAGTTGCAACTCGGCGGCATCCTCAATCGTGATGATCCGTTCGTCCGTGGGGATAAATGAAGATAGGACATTGAGGGTGGTGGTCTTGCCACTGCCGGTTCCGCCCGAGACGAGCATGTTCAGGCGGGAACAGACGCAGGCCTCCAGGAAGTCCCTCATCTGGGAGGTCAGGGTACCGAAGTTGACCAGATCATTAGGAGTATACGGGTCAGCAGAGAACTTGCGAATGGTAAGACAAGGGCCATCAATGGCCAACGGAGGGATGATAGCATTAACCCGCGAGCCATCGGGCAGACGAGCATCTACCATGGGCATACTTTCGTCCAGCCGACGGCCCAGCGGAGCAATAATCTTCTCAATGATACGCATCACATGGTCATCGTCGGCAAAGCGGCGATTGGTCAATTGCAGCTTACCGTTTCGTTCAATAAAGACCTGGTGAGGTCCATTGACCATTATCTCGGTGATTCCAGGATCGTCGATTAGCGTCTGAATAGGCCCATAGCCGAGTACCTCGTAGACTACTTCCTGCTCAATCCCACTCATCAGCCGTAATCCCACCGTCAGGCTCGAGTCGGCTACGGCCTGTTGCGTCAATTGATTGATACGTTCAGTCAACTGTTCCCGGGTCATTCGCTGGAGAATGGCGAACTCGGTCTCAGTCAGCAGCCTCCGATGAATCATACTCTTGAGTTCCTCAAGAGCCTTCTGTTTCTCTTCGTTTTCGACTTCGTATAGGTCAGTAATTGTGTCCATTTGTCCGAAATCCCCGACTTGGCTGATTCTTTGTATGTAGTTGTGTAGTATTCTGTTGCTGCCCGGCAGCTCTGTGCAGTCTACTGGGGCAGGTCGGCTATGATCTCTTCAGACAGACCGCGGATGGCCCGCGCTACCGGCGAGCCTGGTGCCCTTAGTACCAGTGGAACACCCTCGTTGAGTGCTGAGATTGCCGCGGTTGAATCTTCGGGTATTTCCGTTGTAATGTCGTGATTGACGGTTTGCTGTAAGTCAGCGGTCGAAAATGGATTACGCTGGCTGCGCCGGTTGACCACTAGCTTGATACTGTCAGTAGGCATTTGGGTGTTGGTCAGGCTTTCAATCAATGTGGCAGTATCACGAATGGCGGCCAGGTCTATGAGATAGGTGACCACCACTACGAAATTGCAACGGGAGAATAGGTATGAACTTACGTTGCCGACCAGAGGCGGCGCGTCAAAGACTACGAAATGGTACCTGCTGCGCAGTATGCTGATCAGATCGGCAATGTACGGGATACGGATATTCGGCTCGATAAGGCTCAAATCAGTGTCGTTGGGTGCCGCCAGTATCCACAAACCTGAACTGTGCTGTGCCAGTTGCGATTGCACCATATCCGTGTCCAGCTCGTCCAAGAGCATCAGCTCACCCAGTCCGCCTTTAGGGTGCATGTCCAGCAGTAGTGGTACATCGCCATACTGGCCAATAAAGTCGACCAACACCACTTGGCCGGGAAACTCTTTCTGTAGGCAGATGGCCAGATTAGTGGCAATGGTGGTCTTGCCGATGCCTCCCTTGGCCCCGGTTACCGCGATAGTTACCGGCATCTTGCTGGGATCAGTGACCAACTGATACTCCGGCTGGTCCTTGTGCTCGGCCAAGCTGGCTGCCTGCCGGACGGTCTCAATAATTTCCTCGGTGTTAGCATCAACAGTCAGTAGACCGCGGGCCCCCGAGCTCATTGCTTTTTGCCAGATCTCCGGATTGTCACTGCCTGATGGCGCTATGAGTATGCAGCCAGTCTCGGGAGCCGCCAGGCTGGCGATGCGACATGCCTGGAAGCCGTCCATGCCACTCATATCCGTGTAAATCAGCGCTGCATGTGGGCTTAATTGTGCTGCCATTTGGGCAGCTTCCAGTCCGTCTTGTGCATAGCCGATGACCTCGATGTCATCTGCCTCGGTCAGCTTGCGAGCTATCTCATCGGCGGCGCCCGGCGTGTTTTCCGAAAGCAACACTCGAATCATTGGTTCATGGCCTCTTCAGGATTGACGACCTCCGGCTCAGTAGCGTTGGGGATGCCGCTGGGGCCTCCCTTCATTATTTCCGGGGTAACCAGGATAACCAGTTCAGTCTTCCCCTCCTTGAACTCCTTGTGCCTGAACAACTGGCCGATGATAGGCAGGTCACCCAGTATCGGTATCTTGCTTATGTTACGCGACTGGTCACGCTGGACCAGGCCGCCAATGATAAGAGTCTGCCCGTCAGCGACAGTGACCGTCGTTTTCGCTTCCCGCTTACGCAGAGCGGGAATATTGAAGCCGGACATGGTCAGGGCGTTGGCGTAGTCCAACGACGAGGCGATGGGATTGACCGCCAGCTCTATCTGCTGGCCGCCTGGGAGGATCCGGGGCGTGATGATAAGCTCCACGCCATACTTCTTGTACTCGATGGTGACGCTGCCCACCGCCCCACCGGTTTGTGGCACCGGAATAGGTATCTCCCCACCGGCCAACATCGTGGCGGTTGCCCCATCGTTCACCAGTAAGTTAGGCTCCGAGAGAACCCGGGCGAGGTCATCGTTGATCAGGGCGTCCACCTGGGCGCCGATCTTGTAGACGTTGGCCGGATTGGGACCTTCGACCTGGAACAGTATCGGCTGGTCCCGGAACTCCCCGGCCTGGATCTGGCCCCAGTTAACCCCTAGCCTTTCCATCGCGCCGCGGTTGACTTCGACAATCCTGGCGCGCACCAGGACTTGGCGGCGACCGGGGTCGGCCAAGGTGGTCAAGTTGACCACCTTGGTCTGTGGTTCGAACAGTGCAATGATCTTAGTGATCTTCGCCGAGTCCTCGTCATCCGCCACCAATCCCTCGACCAGGAGCGCCTTGCCTTCGACTATCCGCACCTGGTACCGGTCGCCCAGAGCCGCCTGGAGCAAGTCGCATTGCGCCTGCAGGGGCACTTCGGGCATGTCACTGACTGTGACCAGGTTAGTTATCTCCACATCATCAAAAGCTGCCAGTAGGCTGTCAACTCGCTGCTTCTCTATCTGGTTGCGTGCTGTGCCTTCGACTACAATATTCCCGTTCAACACCCAGACGATGTAATCGGGCCCGATGGCTGTTGCGACCTCCGTTACCGGCGGGCGGGCCTGGCTGGGATCAACGGTGGTCAGGTTGCTTATCTTGACTTCGCCGCTGGCGGCTTGGGCAATATCATCCAGCCGCTTCTGTTCCGTCTGGGTACCGATGTGACCCGTTATCA
>JALGTD010000039.1 GCA_029821515.1 Candidatus Zipacnadia bacterium
CAGCCGACGCTTGTTGGCGTCCAGATCGCGTGCGTAGAGCTTGACGCCTACGTTCGTGGCGGGCACGCCGCCGATGTTGTGTACGTCCACCTGGAGGGCAACTGGGTTGTGGGGCTGGGGTGAAACCTGCGGCATGCGGATGTCATCTTCACTGACCATCAGGACCGGCTTGATGAAGTAGTCGAAGGTGAGCTGGTCCAGGAACTGCTGCCGACTGCCCTCGTAGCTGTCTCCTTCTTGGAGATAGCCGATGGCGTAGTAGCAAATACCGGGAAGCCCGGGATTGATCTTCCGGCAGAGGCGCAGGTTGTTCTCGGTATCTGGTGGGAATGTCCGGCCGCAGTCGCCGCCGATACCCAGAGCGTGTATGCCGTCCACGCTGCGCAGGGACTGACCGCGGCTCGCCAGACGCCTGGCGAACACCCAGGGGTCAGTCCTGCCGTGGATGGCCGGGTAGTCCTCGGACATGAGGACGTGATTGTTCCGGCGGGTTACGTCCAGTTGGTCGGGGTGACCGATGCCGCCCCCGATCCATTCGTAGACGCGCAGGCGAGGGTACTTCTCGTGCACCTGGTCGTAGCCGAGTCCGTAGCGGCGGATCCATTCGCGGCCCTCGGCGGTGTCGTAGCTGCCGATTTCGTCAATGATGAGGCCGTCGCAGCCCAGGCGGGCGAACTTGGCGGCGGTGTTAACAGTGTGGGCGATCATCTCTTCTACGGACAGCTTCATCAGGTTGCGCTCGATGGTGTAGGCGTAGCCGAGCACCTTAGTGCCGCGGCGGTGCCAGTAGGCGACCTCCTCGGCCGAGGGGTCGTTGGGCTTACCGGATGTGCCGGCTGGCATACCCGTGCCTACCCACTGACAGTGCCTCTGGGGTCCCCACGCCACGATATGCAGTTCTCGCCAGACCACGGGAATCGTGACTGCCGCCGTGTTGTTGCCCGGGAAGGGATCGCCGGACTCGTTGCGCGGGTCAACCTGCACCGTCAGCGTGTAAATGCCCGGTTGCTCGGGCTGCCAGTTGGTCCGGTATTCTCGGTATTCAGCTTCCGCGTCTGGCTGGGCAGCGGGTCGGGCTGACCGAATCACTGCAGGAACATCGGGCGCTTCTATGACAAAACGCATCTCCACGGGGTGCCCGCCCGGGCCGCGAACGCGCGCGGACAATGTGACTGTGTCGCCGAGGGCGGGAATCCGCGGAGCCCAGGCGATATCGGGGTTATCCACCGGGCCAGGGGAGATGGCATAAAGGTCACCGGCAGTCTCCTGGGCGCCGGGTGTGCCGAGACAAGCAACGGTCACGCACGCGGCCAACGCGACAACACACAACTTCATTGCACTATTCATGTGCCAGCCTCCATTGACGTAATCTCTGTGTTGGCTAACTGCCTGTGAGCTATGGATTACCGCTACTCGCCGACCACGATCGTCTTCTTCGCGAAGCCTTCGAGGACAGTATGGTCCGTCGAGGGCTGGACTTCGACTTCAATTGCGTAGTAGCCCGAGCGCTGCGGCGTCCAGGTTGCATCGAGCAGCGCCCGATCCAGGAAGGCACAGTCTGTGTCACTAGTATACCCCACAATGGGGTGTTTGGTCCCATCAATCACTCTGTGGTCGCGTGAGGCCGCATCATCACCGCGAGGGATGGTGAGTGTGCCGTTGCCGATTGCCGGGATTACTGTGTCCTGCAGCAGAGTACGCTGGTTAGTTCCCAAGTGGCGGGCATATATCTTTACGCCGACGTCGGTGGCCGCCATTCCCCCGATGTTGTGCACCCGCACCTGGACGGCGACCGGGTCACTCCGCTGCGGTGAGTAGCTATCCAGCCAGATGTCCTCTTCTTTGATCATTATCACGGGCTTGATAAAGTAGGTGAGCGTGAGTCGATCCAGGAACTGCTGAAAGCTGCCTTCGTAGCTTTCCCCCTCGCCCAGGTATGTGCACGCGTAGTAGCAGATGCCCGGCAGTCCCGGCGCGATCGTGCGGCCAAGACGTACGTTGCTCTCGATCTGGGGCCAGAACCGGCGGCCGCAGTCACCACCCAGGCCCAGCGCGGGAATGGCAGTGATGTGGTCAATGCTAAGGTTGGGCAGGCGGCGCTGGAGATATGGCTCAAAGTAGTGACTGTCAAACACTCTATCGAACAGATCAGGATAGACTTCGGGCATCAGCACATGCCGGTTGGCCCGGGCGACCTCCCATTCCTCACGCTGGATCTCACCGCCAATCCAGTTATAGACGCGCAAGTCCGGGTACTTTTCCCGGATGATCTTGAAAGCCTTGCCGAAGCGGCGGATGTACTCGAAGCCCTCGTCATTGGGGTAGCTACCCGTTTCGTCCAGGATCAGACCGTCCCGGCCGGCCTCGACGTGCTGTGCGGCGCCGTTGACCAGGTTTTCGATCATCTCCTCTTCGGACAGCTTCATCAGGTTGCCCTGTAGGGGGCTCATGAACCCCAGTGCCTTGGTGCCACGGCGATGCCAGTAGGCGATATCGTCCGCATCCCACGCGGGGTTAGCCGTGCCCACCCAGCGGCAGTCCTTCTGTGGTCCCCAGGCGAGGATATGCAGCTCGCGCCAGGTCACTGGAATGGTGACTGTGGCTGTGTTGTTGTCGGTGACTGAGTCAGCGGAGTTGCCGCGCGGATCGACCTCGACGGTCACGGTGTAGAATCCGGTCTGCTGCGGCTTCCAGTCAGCCTCGTAGTCCACGTACTGGCTGGTATTGTCCTGCGCTGTCTGGACCGGCTGGGCCCAGCGGGCGACCTTGGCGCCGTCTGCGCCCTCGATCATGAAACGTACATCTACCGGATGTTCACCTGGCCCACGCACACGAGCCGAGATGGTGATCTTCTCGTCAACTACGGGAATGCGTTGGGACCAGACGATGTCCGGCTCGGAGATGGTCCCAGGCGAGATGGAGTAGAGGTCGTCAGCGGATACCCCGGTGGTAGGGCAGAGCAGAGTGGATAGACCCACTACAAGAGCGATCAGCAATGGTAGGAAATGCAGCGTTCTTGAGCTATTCATCTGTAGACCTCCGTATGGCTATTCTGGAATGCAAACTACACGATGGAGCATCAGATGATGCCGATAGGGTGGTCCCTTTGGTCGACGGCTACGATGCCAGAGCTTCGACGCGCACCGCCGCAATTGCCATGACATTGGCGATTTCTTCGGCAGAGGCCGCCCGAAGCAGATCCATTCCAGCTTTGGCCAGGCCCTGGATCAGCAGCCCGGAGGCTTGTCCGTTGGCCAACCGTCTGACCAGCTTGTAGCCAATGTTGGCGGCATCGATCTGCGGCATTGTGGGTATGTGAAGCGGCTTAGTTGGCAGTGTAGGGTAACAGAGCTATTTCGCGGGCCCGCTTTATGGCCAGGGCAATATGGCTTTGGTGGAGGCGGCAGTTCTTAGTCTTGCCCGCTTTGCGAATACTGCCGTCGTCGTCAATGAACCGTTCGAGCAGTCTTATGTTCTTATAGTCAATTGTGTACTTGTCAGGGTTGGCGCAGAAACGGCAACCTTTGCGGTGTCTTTGTGGTCGGTAGTTGGGGCGCACTGATGACTTCTCCTTACGCGTCGAGAATAAGTAGTATATAAGGCAGCGTTGGCATTCGGATCTTCCGAACTGCAAGCCAGGTTACTATAACAGAGATTCGTTGGCTGGTCAAGGGGGAGATAGATTTATTGGTGGCGTCCCGGGGGTGATAGCTTTTGATGGGGGCGTGGCATAGAATCGAACAGTCGGCGTCGTTGGGCTAAGGATAGAGGCTACAGATATGCTCACTGATGCAGATACGTCCACTCCCAATATAGATCGAATCGCGGTGATTATAGCGATTTTATAGGCTTTTTGAGAACCCCTGGCTACGGGCGGCTTGCATAATTTAGTAATTTGTTGTATACTTTGTAACGTTAATCAGTACTTGCCAGGTATGTGTACGTGCTGTTCCGAGGTGCCGTATGGACGACCTCCATAGGCCTTTGGGTAGTACGGCGGACTGGCTTAATTTCATTTCAGACGGAGGTTGTTCAGATGGCAACAGGACGTGTCAAGTGGTTCAACGATTCTAAGGGCTATGGCTTTATCGAGCGCGACGGGGGTGAGGACGTCTTCGTACACTATTCTGCGATAGCGGGCGAAGGGTACCGTACTCTGGGTGAAGGTGCCGTAGTCGAATTCGACATTGAAGAAGACGCCAAGGGTCCTCGGGCCGCCAATGTAGTGATAACTGAGTCGGCGGACTCCGGATCTGAAGACACGATGTGGTAGTGAGCGAGGAGGTATCTGCGCCGATCATTGTTGCGTCAACACTCACTTGATGATGTTAGGTGAGTTGGTGGCGGGCGGATGTCTCGGCGCTATCAGAAATGTTGAGGAGCTATCCTGAACGGCTGGATAGCTCCTTTTTTTGTGCCACACAAGTAGCCAGGTTATACCGGAGAGCAACCGTTGTTAGGCGGCCAGGTTTGCCTCGATGGCTTCCCCCAGTTTGACAATCGACACCGGCTTGGTAAGTACCTCATCTACATATTTGCTCTGAGCATGGGTGAGCGGATCGTCCCATCCGGTCAGCAGGATTACGCGAGGTGCAGGTGAGAGCTGCTTGGCAGCCTGTGCCACCTTCGAGCCAGGTATGTCGGGCATTCCCAGGTCGGTTATCACCACATCGAAGTGCTGAGTATTGAGCATGTGAAAAGCTTGTTGTCCCGAGGCTGAGACCGTGACCTGATGGCCTAATGCGGTAATAGATTCGCACAGAACCTCGCGCAGTGCACGCTCGTCGTCAACGACCAGGATGTGAGCGGACTGAGTATGAGTAGGGGACGGCATAGTATCTGCCTCCTCAAGGGCCTCGATGGGTTGGTCGGGGCGAGGGAGAATGACCGTAAAGGTAGTGCCTTCACCGACATTGCTGTCGACGGTGATTCTCCCGCCCTGGCGCTGCACTGATTGCTTGCCTATGGCCAGCCCCAGGCCCAGGCTATCGCCAGTCTTAGTGGTGAAAAACGAGTCAAATATGTGGCTCTGGACCTCCGGGGGCATACCGTGTCCAGTATCTTTGAATGTCACGACTATGGTAGTGGGTGTGGATCGGGTGGAGATGACCAGGCGGCCGCCGTCGGGCATTGCATCGCAGGCGTTGGTCACCAGGTTGGTGAAGAATTGGCGCAACTCGCTGGGGTTGCCCTCGCATTTTGGTAGAGCGGTAAGGTCGGTCTCCACCTTGATGCGTTTACCCTCGCGCTCAAGCTCGTCGCGCCAGCGATAGCGAGTGTTGGCGATGACTCCCTCGATTAGCTCATTAATATCAACTGTGACAATTTTCTGCCCATTTCCCTTGCTGTAACGCATTATTCGCTTGACGGTCTCCCCGCCGTCTAAGGCAGCCTTTTCTATGGTCGCTAATGCCTCCTGCATCTGTGGGTCGGATGTTTTCATCAGCAGCAACTGGGCCCGCCCCAGTATCGCTGATAGGACATTGCGAAAGTCGTGGGCCACGCCGGCGGCAATTTCCCCCAACGCTCGCAGGCGCTCG
Source organism: Candidatus Zipacnadia bacterium (assembly GCA_029821515.1). Taxonomy (GTDB): domain Bacteria; phylum Armatimonadota; class Zipacnadia; order Zipacnadales; family Zipacnadaceae; genus JALGTD01. The sequence goes on from JALGTD010000039.1 coordinate 5,541, forward strand.
GCCTGCAAGACCTCTTCGGTCAGATCGATCCGATCAGGCATGGCCCGGGCGATAACCAGATAGTGAGAGTCCTGGCCACTCGCCACCTTGCTGGCTGATACCTCAATGGGCAACACCATCCCATCTCGCTGCTGGATCTGCCCGGGTTTGCAACTGACTTTGCCCAGTTGCTCAACCTCTTCAGCAGTTTCTTTCAGCCATCCGGTCATATTTGGGGGAACAAGCTGGGCGACATTCATGCCCATCAGCTCACGCAGCTCATAGCCAAGCATCTGCACGGTTGCCCGGTTAGCGTAGTGTATGATACCGTCCTTGCCCAGAAGCAGCAGGGGGTCAGCACAACTCGCCAGCAGTTGTGCTGCTGTGGCCGAATCTGGGGCAAGAGGTGGTGCCAAATCTTCGTTGGTAGTTGGCATTGCTTTGCCTGTATGCAGGCCTTTAGGGCCACAGCTTCCCATGCACGACTGTGTTCGCTCGCGGGTAGCGCACACGCATTTGTCTATATCGGCACTTTGGCAAAAAAGTTAACCTCGGTCCGGATGAGGAGGCAGCGACTGTTGTGAAGGTCCAGCGGCAGAGTGTGGCGAAGAGCTGTCACGCGGATTTGCATTATACCCAGTGACTACTGGGTTCAAGGAGGTAGATGACTATTCAGATCAAGTTTGGCGTAATGGGTTCGGCAGGCGGAGAATTCGCTGCCGAGATTATGGACAAAGCTTTTCAATTAGGCGAAGAGATTGCCAAACACGATTGTATCATTATGACAGGCGCTTGTCCGGGGCTGCCGCAGCAGGCCGTTCTGGGAGCGCAGAAACACGGTGGGATGGTGGTGGGGATCTCTCCGGCACTGGGGCTCGACGAACACAGAGACCGCTATAGATCTCCCTACGAGGGCTACGACGTAATCATATTTACGGGCAGCGGCTTGATGGGGCGCGAGATAACGACTATCCGAAGCTGCGATATTGTTGCTATCGTGGGCGGTCGTTCGGGGACGCTGGGCGAGTTTTCCATCGCCTACGACGAGGGTAAGGTTATCGCTGTTCTGGAGGGCAGCGGCGGCATTGCTGACCACATTGATGAAGTCGTCGGAGTCATTGACAAGGAAACCGGTGCGGAGATTATCTACGAGAGCGCCCCGGCAGCTCTGGTGGAAGAAGCTGTCGCCTGTCATCAGCGGCGTGTGGAGTTGGGGGTCGCCTATCTGGGCCCGCGCACCAATATATGAAGGAGGCCTCTATGAGATTGCAGTTTCTGGGCGCTGCCCGCCAGGTCACTGGTTCGATGTACTACCTGCAGACACAGGCAGGCAAGTTCCTGGTTGATTGCGGGTTCTATCAGGGGCCGGACCACCCCCGGCAGCAGAACCGGCGAGACTTCGGCTTTGATGTCACCGAGCTAGACTGGGTGCTGCTAACTCACGCTCATTTGGATCACTGTGGCCTGCTGCCGCGGCTGGCGGCGTTGGGCTTCAATGGAGAGATCATCTGTACTTCGGGAACCGCTGACCTCAGCGAGTTGATACTGCTGGATAGCGCCCACATCCAGCAGGAAGATGCCGAATTCGATATGAAGAGGTGGCGTAAGCATAGCCGCCAGGGCCCCCCGCCACTGCCGTTGTACACGGTTGAGGATGCCCACAACTGTCTCCAGACGTTCCGGGACGTATCTTATGACCAGGTGGAGGAGCTTGCGCCCGGGCTGGCGGTGCGCTTCCGCGATGCCGGTCATATCCTGGGAGCGGCTTCTGTGGAAATCTGGATTGGAGAGGGCGGCGAAGAGCGCAGCGTGGTCTTCTCTGGTGATCTGGGCAACTCGGGCCGTCCGATTCTACGCGATCCGCACCTGCCGGAGCCGGCGGATGTTGTCGTGACTGAGTCAACCTACGGTGACCGTCGGCACGAGCCGTACGAGCAGATGGTAGCCGGATTTGCCGAGATCGTAGGGACGACACTCTCAGAGGGCGGGCAGGTGATCATTCCGTCCTTTGCCGTGGGCCGGACGCCAGCGGTACTCTATGAGCTGGCTGAACTCATCCGCACCGACCAGATTCCCGCAATTCCCGTCTTTATGGACAGCCCTATGGCGATTGAGGCCACCGAGATATTGCGGCGACATCCGGAGTGTTTTGACGAAGAGATGAACCAACTTATTCGGGCTGACCAGTCGCCTTTTCAGTTGCCACAATTGGAGATCTGTCGCAGCCGGGATGCTTCGATAGCTATCAACGACTTTCGTGACCCGTGTATTATCGTCTCAGCCAGTGGTATGTGCACCGGTGGGCGCATCCGCCATCACCTGCGTCACCATCTGGAGCGGCCCGAGGATACGCTGCTATTCGTCGGCTACCAGGCCGCGGGTACGCTGGGGCGGGCCATCGTTGGCGGCGTCCGGCGTGTACGGGTATTCCCGCACGAATACCACGATGTTCGGTGCCGGGTGGAGCAAGTGGATGGGTTCTCGGCTCATGCCGACAGCACTGAGCTGGTGGATTGGGTGACAGTAGTAGGAGCTGATGCAGAGGCAATCTTCTGCACGCACGGTGAGGAACCGGCGGCCACAGCTTTGGCTCAGCAACTGCGGCAGAAATTAACTGCCCCAGTCTATGTTCCCGAACTTCTGGATGTAGTTGATCTGCGCCGGCCCAGCTTGATAGATAACGTTGGGATTGCCGGCCAGGCCGGGCTGTGGCGCAGCGGATGACTGGCAGTCGGGGTTAGGCAGCTTGCTGGGATTTGCTAAAGACATATCCTACGCCGGGGACTGTGGCAATGCGCTGAGGGTTGCCGCGGTCGCCCTCGATTTTCTGGCGGAGGCGACCTATGTGTACGCTGAGAGTACGCGTTTGGATGTCATCGTCGTATCCCCACACTTGCCACAACAGTTCCTGGGAGCGGCAGACCTGCCCGGCTTTGGTCATTAAGGCCTGAAGCAGATCGAATTCTTTAGGCGTCAAGTCTATTGAGTCGTCGTTGATCCACACCCGGTGCTGGCGGGCATCCAGGCGAACCCCGTCAGTCTCAAGGGTATTTGCACCGGACTGCCCCACCCAGGGCTCTCCCGCGCGCCGCAGGCACGCATCCATTCTAGCGCGCAGCTCCCGCAGGTCAAACGGCTTGGGCAGGTAGCCGTCCGCGCCCAGCTCCAGCGCCGCCATACGATCGCCCTGCTCGGTTCGTGCCGAGGTTACCAGGATAGGAATCATGCTCTTTCGGCGAAGCTCGGCCAGCAGATCAAGGCCGTCGGTATCTGGGAGCATAAGATCCAATAATAGCAGGCTGAAGCTATGCTCTTCCAGATGGTGACGGGCCTGGGCACCAGTATACGTCACGGTTACCAGATAATTGTGATCGGCCAGAGTTGAACGTACTGACTGGCAAAATTGTCTGTCGTCGTCGCACAATAAAATTCGGGCGGGCATCTATACCACCGTTCATTGCTACTCAGCCCCCCGATTGTAAAGGTATTGCATGATAGATGAGTTCTCTGTGGGGATATAATCGGCTGTTGGAGCAGCCAAGTTAAGGCCCCGGCCGAGTTTGCGAGGGCGTTTTGGCACGATGCTGCCGGTTGCGGCCAGGGTCATAGCATAAGAAAAACGGAGCCAGCAGTCAGTGCTGGCTCCGTGTCACTATCATCTGTTTTTCTGAGCGGTCTGTTGGCTAGACGGCCTCTTCGTCCTGACCTACTCTCTGTTGGGCCTGCTGAGTATCTTCGCTCCCGCGCTTGGCCATTATAAGCGCGATGGCCACAATCATAGCCAGCACCACGCCAATTATCGGCAGGGCTATTGTGCCCTGGTATGCGGCGATTAGCGGCACGACCAACAGGGCTACCATATTCATTACTTTGAGTAGCGGGTTGAGGGCGGGGCCGGCGGTGTCCTTGAAGGGGTCGCCGACGGTATCGCCGACTACGGCCGCCCGGTGCGCGGGGCTGCCCTTGCCGTCATAGAGGCCGTCTTCGATGAGCTTCTTGGCATTGTCCCACGCTCCGCCTGCATCGCACAGCAGCACAGCCAGAAGCTGACCGACCACTATGCTTCCGGCCAGAAAGCCCCCCAGGGCACCCCAACCGAGCCACGCGCCCACGATGATCGGGGCGAGGATGGCCAGGAGCGCGGGCGCGATC
>JALGTD010000284.1 GCA_029821515.1 Candidatus Zipacnadia bacterium
CTCAGCACTGGCCCGAGCCATTTCTCTTCCGGGGATGCTGCTGCAGAAGTTGACCACCCGCCACCCCGACCACCAGCAGATTCAGACTGCCATTTACGCGCTGGCGGCGCTGGCTCCCGAGGTTTTGCTCCCTGCCCATTGGCCTGCGCCCCGCCTGGTCGACCGCAACCTGCATCCCGTCGGTGAGGAGGAACGGATAGATGGAATGGCAGACCGCTCTTGACAGGATGGCGGACGAACTGGAGCAGGTGCAGCAACAACTCAGTGACCCGCAAGTCATCGCCAACCATAATCTGTGACCCGCAAGTCATCGCCAACCATAATCTGTTCCGTAAGCTGTCGCAGCGGTACGCAGAGATTGCTCCGGTGGTTGAAAAATACCAGGAATACCAGCAACTGGTCACCGATGCCAACGAGGCCCGTCAGATGCTGGAGGACGCCGAAGACGAGCAGATGCACGAATTTCTCCAGTCTGAGTATGAGGAGGCAGCGTCCGCTGCCGAGCAAGTCCACCAGCAGTTGCTGCTGGACCTGGTGCCCAAAGACCCTCACGACCGCAAGAACGCCATAGTCGAGATCCGCGCCGGTACCGGCGGCGATGAGGCAGCCCTGTTTGTGGGAGATTTGTTCGATATGTACCGGCGCTTCGCCGAGCTCCAGGGCTGGCAAACAGAGGTGCTTCAGCAAAATCCTGCTGGGATGGGTGGTTTCAAGGAGATCATCTTTGATGTGAAGGGGACGGGAGCTTACGGTATTTTGAAGCACGAAAGCGGCGTCCACCGCGTCCAGCGTGTGCCCGAGACCGAGTCCCAGGGACGAATCCACACCTCGGCGGCGACGGTGGCGGTATTGCGTGAGGTGGAGGATATCGACATTGAGATTGACGCCTCTGACCTGAATGTCGAGGTTTTCCGCGCCGGCGGGCCAGGCGGCCAGCATATGCAGAAAAATGAGACGGCCGTGCGTATCACTCACCAGCCCACCGGCATTAGTGCCGCCTGTTCAGACCAGCGTTCCCAACGGCAAAACCGGGAGCGGGCATTACGTGTGCTGCGCAGCAAACTCTACGAGAGAGAGCAGCAGCGTCAGGACGAGCAACGCGCCCAGCAGCGCCGCCAGCAGGTCAGAAGTGGCGACCGCAGCGAGAAGATTCGCACCTACAACTTTCCCCAGGACCGACTCACCGACCACCGTATCGGCCTGACGATGCACAACCTGCCCGCTATCCTCAATGGCGAGATTGACGAACTTGTTACGGCCCTCCAACAATACTATCGCCAGCAGCAACTCACCGAGCTAACTGAGGACTGAAGATGACCGGCGCCACGGTCGCGCAGCTAATTACTCAGGGTACCAGGGAGCTTAAGGCAGCGGGCGTGGACAGTGCCCACTTTGATGCCAGCAACTTGCTGGCCGCCGCTCTCGGGGTTGAACTGAGGCATATCCCCGTCCTGCGTAATGACCCGGTTCCGCCAGCTGCCCAGCAGCTTTTTGCTGAGCATCTCGAACGGCGGACACAGCGCGAGCCGCTCCAGTACATAATTGGCGATACTGAGTTTTACGGCTTGCGCTTCAAGTGCGATGTGCACGCAATGGCACCCCGCCCCGAGACTGAGACGCTGGTGGCAGTGGCGATTGATCGGATTACAGCGCTTGACGCGAAACCAGTCATCGCCGATATCGGCACGGGCACCGGTATAGTTGCCATTTGCCTGGCGCAAGCGCTGCCGGAAGCCACAGTTTACGCCACTGATAGTTCGCCGCAAGCGCTGGGCCTGGCCCGGGAAAACGTGGAGCTGCACCGTCTGGCCAACCGCGTTATTCTGCTGCCACCTGGTTCGAGCCTGCAGCCGTTACTGGCCGTCCACGTCCACGAATCCGTTGAGATTATTGTCTCCAACCCGCCCTATGTGCAGACCGCCCAAATCAACCAGCTTCAGCCCGAGATTCGAGACTTTGAACCACGAACAGCACTTGACGGCGGGCCAGATGGCCTACACTGTTATCACCAACTGCTGCCTGAATGCCGGCAACTGCCGCAACTGGGGCTAATTATCCTGGAGGTCGGCCAGGGCCAGGCCGAGGCCGTCTGCAGCATCGGGCAGGAGAGCTTCCCATCGGCGCAGGTGCAGATCATCCCGGACCTGGCCGGTATCCAGCGAGTGGTTGTATTTCATCTATGAGTGAAGGCACTACATCAACACGCGTGTTGCGAACCTCTGAGCTGTCTGCCTCGGAAATCGCCGCAGCAGCAGTCCAGGCGCTATCCGAGGGGAAGCTGGTAGCGCTGCCGACCGATACGGTTTACGGTATTGCGGTAAATGCCGCCTGCCAGCCAGCCGTCCGCCGCCTTTTTGAGATTAAGCAGCGGACGGCGGATAACCCATTGCCCGTGCTTATCGCTGACTCGGAACAGGTGAACACCGCTGCTCGCCAGATTCCTTCACTTGCTCATCGCCTGGCCGAGCGTTTCTGGCCCGGGCCGCTTACCATCATTCTCCATAAGTCTCCTGCCATCTCCGACTTGATTACGGCGGGCCAGCCGACCGTCGGGCTGCGAGTACCCGACCACGAGCTG
>JALGTD010000285.1 GCA_029821515.1 Candidatus Zipacnadia bacterium
GGCAGTGCAACCAGTTGCTGAGAGAGTCACGAACACGTTAGTGGTGTCCGCAACTTGAACTACCTTAGCATATCGGCAGAGAAATGTCAATACTGAACGGATAAGCAGTAACCACTGGTGGGTGGTATCTACTAGGCTGTCAGAGAGTAATTCAGGGAAACAACGGATTAGCATGTAGGTAAAAGCCCCTCCGGCGAAGAAGTAATTGACACTGAGAACGCAACTCAGGCTCTGCTTGTTACAAGCGAGTGTTTGTATGAACTTTGTGCAATAGTAGGCTATTGTATCACTACCAAGAAGGAGTCAACAGGATGGTTATGAGGAAGCCCCTGCTCGCTTGTTTGACTATGATACTGGCTGTTGCAACGGTGGGGATATTAGCTGGATGCCGCCAGCAGCAGCCCCGGCCAGCCCAAGGTTCAGTCCCCAACAAGCTGACGATTCAACAGATAGGCTCGACCACGCTGCTGCCTCTGGCCGAGAAGTGGCGGGAGGGCTTTAACAATAAGTATCCGCAAGTCAAGCTTGCTGTTTCAGGCGGCGGGTCGAGCCCGGGTCTGCGGGCTCTCATCAACGGTACTGCCCAAATCGCAAACGCCTCCCGCCCGATAGCGAAGAAAGAAAAGCAGCAGGCTGCCCAGGCTGGTATCGAGCCAGTCGAGCACATTGTGGCCTATGATGGCATGGCAGTTATTGTCCACCCGTCGAATCCAGTCGGCGAGCTATCCATTGAGCAACTTTCCGACATCTTCAGCGGCAAGACCACCAACTGGCGCCAGATGGGCGGCCCCGACCGGGAAATCCTCATCATCAACCGCGATTCCTCGTCAGGTACTTACGAAGCCTTCAAAAAGATAGTCGTACAGATGAACGGGACTGCCTCGGAGCGCGACTACGCGGCCGCTACCCTGGCCATGCAATCCAACCAGATAGTTGTTGAAACCGTCGCCGCCAGCAAGCCAGCTATTGGCTACTGCGGTCTGGGCTACCTGCAAGCGAGTGTGAAGGCCTTGAAGATTGCCGCCACCGACGGAGCAGAGGCCGCTGAGCCGACGGTGGCGAACGTGAAGAATGAGAGCTATCCTATTTCTCGAGCGTTGTACATGTATACCAATGGCCAGCCAACCGGTGCAGTTGCTGACTATATTGAGTATGTCAAAGGCCCTGGTCAGAAGTTTGTCGAAGAACTCGGCTTCGTAGGTATATCTGAGTGAGCAGCTCCATACGGGGGAAAGGCCGGACCGCTATGCTGACTCGGTTCTTTCTTTGTACACTTTCTGGAACGGAGGCAGCCCGGTAGGATGAAAAGGAGCATCGCTGGCGCCCGGGAATGGCTCATTGAATCCACCATCCGCCTGGCTGGTGTGCTGGCAATTATCTTTGTGCTCCTGATCTTTGCCTTCCTACTTCACGATGCTCTACCGGTCTTCTCTGAGGCATCGCTTTCTGATCTGTTGACAGGACGTTCCTGGCGGCCTACCTCTGAGCCAGCTCAGCTTGGCATGCTGCCACTGATACTGGGGTCTTTGTATGTCACAGTGGGGGCACTGGTCATTGCTATTCCACTGGGATTGGGCTGTGCGGTGTTCATCTCCGAAGTAGCCCCGGTGCGCATGCGAGAGATCCTCAAGCCGCTTGTGGAGATGCTTGCAGCAATCCCCTCGGTCGTTTATGGCTTCTTAGGGTTACTGATGATCGGCCCGTGGCTGGCAGACTTGATGGACTTGCCTATTGGACAGTTTGCTGCCTTAGGTTCGCTAATGCTTGCGTTTATGGCGCTGCCGACCATCGTGTCCATATCAGAGGATGCCATCCGCAACGTCCCTGTAACCCTCCGCAGCGGGTCGCTAGCGCTGGGGGCTACCGATTGGCAGACTATTGTCCGGGTAGTGGTCCCGGCGGCACGCTCGGGCATCATTGCAGCCTCTCTATTGGGACTGGGGCGGGCGATAGGGGAAACGATGACGGTGCTGATGGTCACCGGTAATGCGGCAGTTATCCCCCAAGGGTTGGCTGGCTTTCTCAAACCGGTGAGAACGATGACAGCAACAATCGCCGCCGAGATGGGTGAAACTGCTTACCAGACACCACACTATCACGCGCTTTTTACCATAGGACTCGTTTTGTTTGTAATAACGTACAAACATAATGCGCATAGTGAGTGCCCAAAAGGCTGAAAAGCTGTCATTCGCGGGATTGTGGCTGTGCACGGCAATTGTTATCCTGCCGGTGTTGGGGATAACTGTAGTGCTCGTCTGGCGCGGCGCCAGTGCACTATCCTGGGATCTGATTGTAGGCACCCCCCACGGCCTGCTCGCTCCTATTGTCGGCACGATACTGCTGGTAACCCTCACTGGCTTGATTGCTGCCCCGCTGGGAATCGCCGCCGCAGTTTATCTCACCGAATACTCCCGGGGCGGCCCGCTAGTGCGTCTGGTTCGCCTGGCCATTGTCAACCTCGCGGGGGTGCCCTCGGTGGTCTACGGGCTATTTGGTCTGGCTCTCTTCGTGACGCTGTTTCACTTCGGGCGCTCACTGCTGGCCGGGGCCTGCACACTTGCACTGCTGGTCCTGCCGCTGGTTATTAGCACTTCCGAGGAAGCACTGCGCCAGGTGCCCGGCTCTCTGCGCCATGCCTCTCTGGCCCTGGGCGCCAGCCAATGGCAGACAGTCCGTCGGGTGGTGCTGCCCAACGCCCTGCCCGGCATAATCACCGGCCTGATTCTCTCAATCGGCCGAGCAGCCGGTGAAACGGCCCCTATTCTGTTTACAGCAGCTTTCTACTCGCTTACTGATCCGTTTCCCAACTCTCTGCTGGATCCAATTCTGGCCTTGCCCTATCAATTGTTCGTAATGGTGATGGAAGTGCCCAATGTGGCCCCCGCAACCAAATGGGCGACGGCCTTCGTGTTGCTGGCAATAGTGCTTGGTATGAACATAGTTGCAGTTATCCTGCGAGCGCGGTTGCGCGGCTCGCGCCGGTGGTGAATTGATTGTCCGCTGCTGAAGATAAGTACATTCTACACCCCGAAGGCGAAATCAAGATTGAGACTAAGGACCTGGATATGTACTATGGAAATTTCCAGGCACTTACCGATGTTAGCGTAGCAATGCCCTCCCGGCACATTACCGCCCTGATTGGCCCTTCCGGGTGCGGGAAATCCTCATTTCTGCGTTGCCTGAATCGGATGAACGAGGTGATTCCCGAAGCCCGAGTGGACGGCCAGGTATTGCTGGATGGCAATGATATCTACCAGGCTGACACTGACGTGGTGCAACTACGCAAGCGAGTAGGTATGGTCTTCCAGCGGCCCAATCCCTTTCCGATGTCAATATATGATAATGTCGCCTACGGCCCGCGTCTGCATACGGCTACTCGGGGCTCGGAGCTGGACGAGATAGTGGAGAGGAGTCTACGCGGGGCCGCCCTGTGGGGCGAGGTGAAAGACAAGCTCCATCAGTCAGCTATGGATCTGTCCGGTGGACAGCAACAGCGCTTGTGTATAGCTCGCGTGCTGGCGGTTGAACCTGAGGTACTGTTGATGGATGAGCCGTGCAGTGCTCTGGACCCCACAGCTACTTTCCGCATCGAAGAACTGATGACAGAGCTGCGGGAAAGCTATACTATTATCATCGTCACTCACAATATGTACCAGGCCTCTCGGGTCTCGCAGTACACGGGTTTCTTTCTACTGGGCGAGATCATTGAATATGGCCATACCGAGCAGATATTTGAGAATCCGGCTGACCGCCGGACAGACGATTATGTCCGTGGTCGGTTCGGCTAGAGGTGAAAGCTTATGCGACGGATTCGCCAGGCCTTTGACGAGCAGCTTCAGCATCTCCAGCAGCGTCTCCTGGAGATGGGCGCCTTTGTCGAGGCAATGTTAGAAAAGGCAGTGTGCGCCTTACGCGACCAGGACGTCAATCTGGCGCGAGAGGTTATCCGGGACGATGATACTGCCGACGATATGGATATTGAGATTGAACAACTCTGCATGCGGCTGTTAGCCCTGCAGCAACCGATGTCGAAGGACCTTCGCACTATTGGCACCGTTATGAAGGTTATTTCTGACGTCGAGCGTATAGGCGACTACTCGGTGGATATTGGCCGCGCTACCATAAAGCTGGCTGACACACAGTATTTCAAGCCTCTGGTGGATATACCCAAAATGGCCGAACTGGCCCGCACTATGCTCCGTCACGCTCTGCAGGCTCTGGTCGAGCGGGATCTGAACTTGGTGGATAAGGTAATAAGCGAAGACGACCAGGTAGACCAAATGTGGTATGCGCTCCACGAGGAGTTGGACCAGATAATGCAGCAAC
>JALGTD010000286.1 GCA_029821515.1 Candidatus Zipacnadia bacterium
CGGAGGAGCAGCTCCCGCAGCCGGGGCACCAGAGTCACCGCTTGAGCTTCCAATGATGAAGGCTGCAACACCCAGAACCAGCAAGGGACCCAGCCATTTCCATTTGCTCTCCCTTTCAGGCTGGGTAGGCTTGGTCATCAACTCGCCAGCCGGAGTTCCGCCCATAACCTGCGCAAATTTGTCCACGGCGTCGTCCAGTGCCTCGCGCAGCAGTGGCCGGTCACTGCCTGTATAGTTGGCACGGGCATGGCTGGCTCCGACCACGGTGAACGACTTCTCTGGCCACAGGGCACTGCTAGGTCGGCCTGCAGCCTCATCATAATTGGGCTTGACTTGGAAGACTTCGCCCTTCAGTGTTACTGTGAGGTAGCGTACCGAGCTGTGTATGTCTACGCTCTTGACAGTAGCTAGCAGGATGGCATCCCTGCCCAGCTTATGGCCTACTTCAATCACGCCGGGAACATCACCCACCCCGACTTCCATTTCGGCAGCCAGCAACCGCCCCTCGCTGACAGCACGACGCACCAGCGGAGAAGAGGGATAGAATCGAGTGACATCTAATCCCTCGATACCACCGACAGCAGCCTGCAGCTTGTTGGTGGTCAACTCGACGAGGTCCAAGAGCTCATTGCCACTTTCGTCCGTGACTGGAAATAGCAGCACAGTCGTGGCACCGTCAGCCGCTTGCACCGGCCTCGCCGCCCCCGGTACGATTGTTATGACCACCGCAACAGCCAAGAATACTGCAATTGGTCCGGTAAGCCAATGTGATCTAATAAGAATCATAGTCTGGTCCTCCTGGCTAAAATACGGTGAGTTCCAAGATTTGGTGCAAAACGAGCTACTATCACAACAGTTACCGCATTACCGCAAAGGTACTGATAATCCTGCCAGTCTGCCCAGTATCCGGCGAGCGTGCTTCAATCTCCACCAAGTAGCGACCACTGGGCACCGCCGTGCCCCGGTCGGAACGGCCATTCCATAGAATTACGTTACGACCTGCGCTGTTGACCTCGTCGGTACTCAGATGCCTAATCACTACGCCCGAGATGTTGCGAATTCGAGTCTGAACCGACGCTGCTGCGCTTAAGGTGTATGATATGGCCCAACTGCCGCCGGGAGCCGCTGTGGCGGTAACTTCGCTAACTACCGGCGTTACACTTCCTGCCGACCGGACTGTAATCTTTAGCAGGCGCAGGCCACCTTCACTGCTATTATATGAGTATGCACTGTTGGTGCGCATCCATAGCTTCTGACCGCTGGTAGTGTCTTCCAATATCGCAATCATATCCGCAGGCAGGGCCGCCAGCGACGGCCACGACACCTTTATTGGCTGGTGAGGTGCGTCGGTGGTAACCGCCAGATACCAGCTATACTCAGTCTGTCCGGTCGGGCGCATGTCCACCAGACAGGGCGGAGCCTGATGAGCCGGGCTAACAAATTCCGCTTGCAGGGTCGGGCCGGAACTCGTTGCAGCGGGGGGACTGGGTACATCAGTGCGATCCAGTCCCTCTTCGGCCACCGTGCTTACCCCAAATGCCCGCTCCGGGCACAGGCGGCTGGCCCCACTAACCGCCAGCTCAATCTGCCAACCGTCCTGGCCCACCTCCATCGCATCCGAGGCAGGTGCCGCTGCAAGCATCAACCCCGACGGTGGCGGCACAATAAGCTGTATGTCATTTCTGGCCCGCACCCAGTAACCCTCGAAGGGATCCAGTCGAATAGCACTGACCTGCAACTCCCACTCGTACTCGCCGGTGGCTGGGTTATAGTTGAAGACAGCCGGATGGATGTAGTTACGGACAATAGCCTGCTCCATCGAATAATACTGGCCCGCGTACACCACATAGATGTCCTGGAATCGCACCGGCAGAACAAAAGGACATCCGATCTGGTTCCAGCCCTCAGACAAATCAATCAAGTACGCATCTTCGGTGGAAACTTCTTCAGCATCGTCGGGCAACACGAGAGTTTCCGCCTCCGGGTTGTACACCCAGTAACCTTCGCCGGGATTAACATGGGCAAGGAACTCACTGGGGAAAATCCGGTATATGCTGGCTCCTGGCTCCCACCTGATCAGCATAGGATCACTAGACCCCCCACCCTCTAAGTCACCGAGACTACCGAAGACGTGGGCGCAATCGGTATTGTCAAAATCATACGGAATTGACAGCATTTCCAGGCCGCTGATCGAGTCTCGCGGGGGTAGAATGGGCAACGCTGGAACAAATATGTTACGGTAGACCACCTTGCCGTTGGGTCCCGTGAGCTTTACCACCGCAGTCCCAGCTCTGATCTGAGTTGCTCTTACGCTCCAGGAGACACCCGTATGTTACGGTAGACCACCTTGCCGTTGGGTCCCGTGAGCTTTACCACCGCAGTCCCAGCTCTGATCTGAGTTGCTCTTACGCTCCAGGAGACACCCGTCGTCTCATTGGCTGAAAGCATCCCCAAAGACTTGATCGTTGACTGGTCATCCGGCCACAGTTCCAGGCCATCGGGCAGTTGTATCATACCATTGGCGTTGTATACTGGCACCATGCCGAAGTTATCAACCCAAAGGCTAATGGGGAAGGGTGAGCGGCCCTCGGGATCGGACAAGTAGATGTGGTCTTCGTCTTCAGTCTCGTCAGTCGCCGGGTCGTCACCTGCCTGC
>JALGTD010000287.1 GCA_029821515.1 Candidatus Zipacnadia bacterium
CCACTCAAGACGACACCATCTTCCACCCCATCGATGCCAATGGGTGGGAATGGGGGATGGTGGCAGGCCAATACTGCCCCGGCGCCAATCACGAGTCCCACCGTCAGGCAGACGATGATCATAAGGAACTGAATGTCACGCATAACTATTTCTCCTTAACGAGACTATTGGGCACTCAATTCTTATATAGTCGTTTGAGACAAACTTTCATTCATGCAAACTGGCAAATTCTTTTGGCAGTCGGCAGCAACAGACTCGCAGCGCGCCAGAATCTGGCGCAAATGGCAGTGTCTGCTGACACGATTGTCGGGAAAGAACACCCGGCGGGTAGGGCCAACCGCGGGTGCTGAGCTTGTCCCGGTGGCTCCAGTTTTTAGGACTGCCCAGGAGCATCGTGCAGGTCGTAGCGCAGGGCAATCTGCAGGGCTTTGTCAGAGTCCCCTTGGTCCTGCCACAGTTGAGCCAATCGGCGATAGGCCAACTGGTCGCCGGGGTCGATTTGCAGAGCCTGGTGAAGATGGTACAGGGCCAGCCGCCATTTTCCTTGATCCTCTAATATCTGGGCCAGGCTCACATGGGCGGGGAGAAACGAACCGTCACGTTCCAGAGCCAGTCGACACCAATGAATCGCTTGCTTGTCGGCCCCTTGGCCCAAATAAACTGAAGCCACATTATAGGCTGTCAGTTGCGGAAAGACCTGTAGTCTTTCGGCGCACTGGAACCACTGCTCAGCCTCATGCCACCTCTTTTCCCTCCAGGCAATTTCCCCCATACGGTTGACCACCCGCAGAGAATGGGGCTGGAGCGTTGCCAACGCCTCGGCCACCTGCTTGGCCTCAGCGACGCGGCCCAGAGCCAGCAAAGTGCCGCTCAGAGAGTGCGCTGCGTAGAGGTTAGAGGGACACAAAGACAAAGCCGTCTGAAAATGCTCTGCGGCAGGCTCGAGGCCCTGGTCAACTACTCGGAGAATGGTGCCTTCAAGAGCATGCCCCCATGCCTGGTATGTACTTTCGGGGCAGTCCAGAAGCTGCTGCGCAAGTCGCTCGGCTAACGGCAAGCCGCCGCCAAGCAGTGCCACTCGCCCCAGAATGTAGGTGTTCTTGGGGTCATCGCGCAACTGCAAAGCCTCTGTTAACGAAGCGATTGCTCGCTTTGTGTTGCCCAGTTGAGCATAGGCGCGCCCGGTCGCAGTTAGGATTGAGGCATTCCCTGGGGCCAGTTCCGCAGCCTGCTGGTAGCAGTTCAAGGCCTCTCGATACCGACCCCGATGTTCTTCGATCAACCCGAGATTGAACCAGCCGCCCGGACAGTCGGGGTACTGTTCAGTTGTTTCGCGAGCTACGGCGGCTGCCTGTTCTAACTCGTGCTCCGCCAGGAGGTTGATGATTCTCGTCACGGCACTTGACTCACCAGTGTCCAGTTGCCCAGGAGTGATTTCGCGGCGGATTTGAATAGTGCTGAACTGACTGCCTCGCCTTATGGTGATTGCTGCATCGGAGCAGCAGGCCAGTCTGATCTCACTGCAGGCTACATCTACGAGGGTATGCACAGGCTGGCCGGCCACAGCCACGAGTCGGTCGCCGGGCTGCACGCCAGCGGCTGCCGCCGGTGACCCAGCCACTACCGTGGCCACTTCCAGCCCGTCTCCGGGGTCGGCGGTGACGGCAATATCCACTCCCAGGCGCAAGCGGGGCGCAGCAAGCTCCCGGAGCAAATCTGCCGGGGAGATAGGTACAAGCTGCCACAGCTCGTATTGCCGGCCCCAGACACTGGTGTTGCGCAGCAATTTGGCTAACGGATACCGGCGCGGCTGCAGGTCGCTGCCTGGCCCCACCCGGAGCATATAGTCGGCTGGGACAGTGACCTCCTCCTGGTGACTGGGCACAAACTGCACCCTCCCGCGCAGTGCAACGACCTCGGTCGGGTATTGCATCGAACCGTTGCGGCTGTCTTCGGATTCGGCAGCACAGATGATGGCTTCGGCTCGATGCACTGTCGCTGTGCCCTGCTGTGTGGTTGCCTGAATTGCCTGCCCATCTCCCGGACTCCAGGCCCATAGCTGTCCGTCCACCAGATCTACTTGCAGACCGGCCGCCTCAGAGTGTGCGGCCCGGTTCAGTCTAACCACCGTATCGAAGTTGACCATCAGTTGCCCACGGTCGGGAAGTTCGATCACTATCCGCTCCACTGCGCCAGTCCGCAGCAGGTGGCCTGACTTCAGTAGACTTCCTGGCTCAGCCGTATAGGTCTGGTCCTCGGAGACGACTGTCGGGTTGCCCACAACAAGGCGAACCTTGCCCAATGTTGGGCTGACACTCGGTCTGGACGGGACCATAGCCTGCTGAGGAAGTGACGACTCCGGTAGTTGCGGACGAGCCTGCGCAGTCGACTCTTCGGGTTGTGGGGCAGGGGAAGTAGCCATTCTCTGAGGCGGTCCGCTGCGGTATTGGTGCCATCCCCAAAACCCGCAAGCCAGCAAGAGCACGGCAGCCGCTGCTGCCACCATCGGTCCCCATCGCCGCAACGTTCGCCGCACCGGGCTGCCGCTGTAGCGAGCCATTAACTCACGCCGCACCTGCTCCTCCACCGGTGAGAGCCGGCAGGGCACAGGCTGGGCCAATCGCGCCTGAGCGGCTTGCAGGGCAAGATAGACCAGACTGCACTCTCGGCACCTGGCCAGATGGCGAGCCACGTGCCTGCGCTGGTCCGCCGGCAGCCGGCCATCAACAAACTGCACCAGGATTTCGGAATCTAGATGATTGTCATCCATTGTAGTTGAGCCTCACTCCCAATCCCAGTCCTCAGGAATCATCTCTCGCAGTAG
>JALGTD010000040.1 GCA_029821515.1 Candidatus Zipacnadia bacterium
CATCTACACCAACGAGGGTTCGCTGTCGCTGGCACTGGGTGTACTGCTGTCGGAGTTTGCCGAGGTGCCCGATACCCCCTACGACCTGTTGCAGGGGCTCAAGCAGCATCCGGCGGTCGCCCCGCTGGTTGAGGGCGCGGAGACGGCTGAGTATATGGCTCATCTGATTCCCGAAGGCGGCTATGATGAGATGCCGGCGCTATTTGGGCACGGGGTGATGATTGTCGGTGATGCCGCCCAACTGGTCAACGGCATTCATCGGGAGGGCAGCAACCACGCTATCCTGTCGGGCAAGGCGGCGGCCGAGACGGCTATTGACGCTCACAGCAAGGGTGATTTCTCGGAGCGAACCCTGGGTCACTATCGCCAGCGCCTGGAAGAGGCCGTCCCGACCATTGCCGACCTGCGCAAGTATCGCAAGGCCACCAAGTTTATGGAGCACCATCCTGTGCTGAAGGTCTATCCGCCGCTGGCGGCCTGGGCCTTTGAGCAGATGCTGACGGTAGACGATAAGACCAAGCGGCAGAAGCAGTGGGAGATAATCAAGGAAGCCCTGCGGCGGCGCAAGCCCTGGGGGATGGCCTGGGATGCCATTGATGGAGGATTGTCATTTATATGAGCAACGACGACGAGGAGAACTCCCACCTGGGGGTCATTGACCCGGAGGCCTGTATCCGCTGCGAGAGAAAGCCGTGTATCAGCAAGTGTCCGGCGGAGGTATACCGCTGGCTGGAAAACGAGCAGGAACTGGAGATTGCTTATGAAAACTGCCTGGAGTGCGGGACCTGCCGGGTGGTCTGCCCGTATGATAACTTCGAGTGGGAGTACCCACGGGGTGGCTTCGGCGTCGCCTACAAGTTTGGCTAGCTCTGTTGGTCGAGGATACGGCGGATTACCAGCAGTAGGTCGTGGTGGTCGGTAATTGGTTTGCTGTAATGCCATACGCTACCGTGGTCAAAACTCTTTTTGACTGAATCCGACCCGCGCGCTGCCGTCAGCATAAGCACCGGGATATTTGCGGTCTGCTCATTGGCCTGCAGAGCTTGCAAAGTCTCCCAGCCATCCATCCGGGGCATCATTACGTCCAGGAGAATAATGTCAGGCGGCTGCTGGGCTACCAGTTTCAGGGCGGTCTCCCCATCTCGGGCAGTGGTTACCTGGTATCCCTGGGTGGCAAAGAATTCGCGGGCAGCGGATAAGAAGTCTTCGTTGTCGTCGACGAGCAGGATATGCTTGGCCATTTTCTTCTATAAGCTGGCAACGGATCAATTGGGATGGTCTTTGCGACGCACAGGCTTTTCTCAATATCTCATTATATTCAGGAATAGATGAAAAGTCAAAGTATAGATCACCGAGTTTAAACTGATGAGCTCCATAATACTATTAGACCAGGCCAATGAAGCTCAGGGGGAGTATGGGCTACAGACGGGCTTACAGGGGACGGTATAGGGGCAACTGAGCAGGCTAATCAGCGGTTTGTGGACCGGCTTGGGGTTTAGTGATGGTCTTATGTGGGCAAGCTAGTCTTGACAAAAAGCATTCAATAGGCTAAACTACTTAACGCTTGCAGTTGCAAACTGCAGTAATCTGTGCTGGCTGATTGCGAAGGAGCTACTGATGGCACGCGCTGCTACCAATGTTGTGGGGTTGGATATCGGGGGCGAGGCAATCAAGGCGGTACAACTTCGTAAGACTGGCGAAGGCCTGCGGGTAGTTGGTCGGCCCGGGTATGTGCCCACTCCGCTGGGCAGTGTATCGGGAGGGGTGGTGGTTGACGAAGAGGCAGTCTCTGCGGCTTTGGCGGAGACAGTCGCCGATTGTGGCTTTACCACCAGGAACGTTGTCGCCTCGGTTGGCGGAAACACCTCGGTAACGGTTCGCGTGGCCGGTATGCCGCGGATGTCAGGGCGGGAACTGGCTGACGCGATGGACTACGAGCTGGACCGGCAGGTTCCCTTCCCCATTGACCAGGTCATCTACGACTACCAGATTATCGAGTCAACCAACGGTGGCGAAGAGGACGAAATGAGTGTGCTGCTGGCCGCAGCTCAGGAGGATATGGTTAACGCTCATGTTGCTGCGATCACGGGGGCACGCTTGCACCCGATCCATATTGATATCGAACCTCTCGCCCTGAGCCGAGCGCTGGTTAATGTCAGCACTAATGGCTACAACCAACAGACGGTGGCCATTGCCCACATCGGTGCCAGCCAGACTGAGATTAGCATAGTGCGTGATGGCAGTCTGGAGTTCGTGCGGGCCATACCGACGGCAGGTGAGGCCCTGACGACGGCGATTCGCCAGGAGATGGGCGTCGATGATACTCAGGCTGAGCAGGCCAAGCGCCAATTCGGTGATGTGCGCGATCTGGCGAGCCTGAAGAGGGATGAGCCGGAGCAGGTTCAAGAAGCCAGGCAGGCAATACAGAATATAATATCCGAGCCCCTTTTCGAGCTGACTACTGAACTTGGCCGCACTGTCGACTTCTACCGACGCCAGCATCCCGGCGAGGAAATCAATCGCATAGTCCTGGCGGGGGGATCGGCGGTTATTCCGGGATTGGCTAACTTTGTGGCTGCCGAAACTGGAGTTAGTGCTGAGGTGGCCAATCCCTATCAATATCTAATCTACGATGCGGACCAGTTGAGCGAAGCCTACCTACGCGATGTGGGGCCGGCAACGGCGGTGGCGGTCGGCTTAGCGATGCGGGATATGCTGGCTGAGTAGCAAGGGGAGTGTAATGTGCTAAAGATTGATCTGCTGCCCAAGCATTTTGCCATAGCTCGGCAAAACAAGCGGATCCTGGTCGTTGCGGTTATATTGCTCGTCGTAGTGCTGGTGGTTTTTTCCCTCAAGTATAAGGCTATCCAGGCGGATATGAGCAGGACGGAAGAAGCGATAGCTAAGGTCGGGCCTATTGCCGACCAGGTACGCGAGCTGGAAGTAGAGATCAGCGAAAAGCAATCCTGGCTCGACCCTATTAGGGGAAAGATTGATTTTATCAAGAAGGCTGACGAGAGCGGCAGCAAGTTTTTTGACCGCTTCCACAGCATCAATAAGTACATCTGGCAGGGGGCCCGGATGTCCAGCTTCAGCATCACTAGTAGCGGCGGGGGAGCGGCGATGCAGATGCCATCGCGGGGAATGGTCGGGATGGGCCCAGGGTCTGGCTTCGGAGCCGCACAGCCTACTGGGGGCACGGCGAGTACGGTCCAGTTTACTGTAGAGGTGCGGGGCGATGCCGGAGTTGGGCGCTTTCTGCTCAACCTGCTGCGCTGCCCTGACTTGACTAATATAACTTATTCGGGGGTTTCGGGTGGTCAAAGCATCGAAGCGTCAGGCGCGGGCGCGGTAGCGACCGGTGCCGGACCGAGGATGTCAGGGGCAGGAATGACGGGGCCTGGCGGGATGCCTCCAGGTATGGCGGGCCCAGGGATGAGGGGGCCCGGCGGGATGCTAGGCCCGGGCATGGCCGGCCCAGGAATGATGGGGCCCGGCGGCATACCTACAGCAGCTTCTGGGGTTGTGGGTGTGGAGCCGGGCAGCCCGAACGAACCTATTACGCTGCAGATATCGGCGACGTTGACCGAACCGATCGCGGTGCCTGCTCCACCAACCCAAGCTGTGGCAGCAGCCGAGATGGGTGGACTGATGACCCCGGGTATGATGGGCCCAGGGATGGGCCCGCCAATGAGTAACTCGGGTACGCTACCTTAGCGACCACCATCTGCTGTCATAACTAAAGATGTAGCAGGGTCAGTCCGATCTTTCGGAGAGGCAATAATGGGCAAGATACCGCCAGTAGCTATAATCGCAATTGCGCTTGTTCTGATCATTGGGGTTGCTGTGGGTGCCTTTTTCAAGCTGATCAAGCCTGCCCAAGTCCAGCTTAGTGACCTGCAGGCTAAGCTGGAAACGGAACAGGCCAAGGCGGATGAACTGGAGGATACCCAGGACGAGCTGATCAAGGTGACCGGGCGATGGCTGGGGGCTGACACCAAACTGCAGAAGTTGATGGATACGCGCAGCATCAAACTGTCGTTTGGCCAGCCGCTGCCTGCTCTATTTGCCTCGTTGTGGCCGGAGATGCGGCGTAATCTGGCTAATACCGTCGAGGAGTGGGTGAAGAGCCAGGGAGTAACCATCACTTCCGGAGCCGGCATACCTGCCCCGCCGGCGCTACCACCAGCACCACCAGCTAATGGCTTCTACGAAGTGGCGCGGATCAGTCTCGGGATAGAGGGCACACTTTCCCAGATAGAGAAGCTATATCGGGCCTTGCCGGAATTCCCGCGCATCGGCATTATTGACAGCTTGTCACTATCGGGCGAAGGTGATATAATAAGTACAACATTGCCCATGACCATCTACCTGTTGGTGGAAGTACCGCCTGAGGTGGCGGCACCGGCGGCAGCCGCACCGGGAATGATGGGGCCAGAGGATATGCTTATGGGCCCGGGAATGTCTGCAGGATCGGTTCCACCCGGTGGTTCTGGCGCAAGACCGCAATAGTTGGGAGAAAGTGTCAGTGCATAGCAAATATAAAGCCAATACTATGATGGCAGCCAGTTTGGGCTTGTTGCTACTGGCAGTGGTATTGCTTGTGTTAGTAATTCCAGCGACCAACCCTGGCAGAGTGATTACGGAGGCCCAGACTGAGGTCCCTTCGGTGCGACCTGGATCACGGCCCGGGATGCCCGCGGGACCGGAAATGGGCATGCCTGGTCAAATGGGCATGCCTGGTCAAATGGGCATGATGGGTATGGGAATGGGTATGGAGGCGGCACCGGCACCGGCAGTCAACGTCTTTGAGGGTGATCCGCTGGAAAGCAGTCGCCCCAACCCCTTTCTGAGTGAGGCAGGCGCCGTCCCGAGAGCAGGTACGACTTATGGGCCCAACTGGCAGGAGATGCCACTGGCCAGTCGCGTGAACATTGGGCCAGCCGGCCGTGCGCCTGAGCCTGAGCCAGTGGCGGCACCAGAGGTCGGCGAGCAAAAATTCATGCGGATCAACAGTATCATGTGGACAGCGGGCAAGCCGTTGGCTGGCTTCGAGATGAGAACCGGCCAGACGGGAAGTGTTCGCCCTGGCGACATTATTGATGACTGGTTGGTAGAGCAGATAGGACAGGACTATGTTTTGGTTCGTAATGTAGTAAACGGTGAACGACGGCGGGTTCCGTTAAAGGGTAAGTAGAACAATTAGCTCGATGAATGTGTCAATAATAGTGGCAGATTGGCAAAAACAGCAAATTTGGGGTATGATGGGCTCAGGAGGCGAGAGCGATGCGTAGATATTTGTCTTATTCTGTGTTAGTTAGTATTGTGGTGTTGGTGCTGGTGGTTGGAGTAATTGGGGTGGGGTACGCCCAGCAGGAAGACCGATTTTCGGTGCAGTGGAAGGATATCACTGTAGCGGATGCTCTGGGCGCGTTGCAGCGACAGTTTGGCATCCAGTATGTGCTGCCCGCCGAGCTAGGCTCACGACGGATAACGCTGGCGCTAACCGATGTGACCCCAGTGGAGGCACTGCGGCAGATACTGAGCGCGGCCAACCTTGCTGCTATCAACGAGGGTGATGTCTGGCGCATACGAGAAGTTGCCCAGGCCCAGGTCGGTGGCAGGGCTTATCGTCCTGGGGCCACGACGGGGGTAGCCGCGCGACCAGCACCATACCGACCAACTCCGCAGGCCGTTACTGTCGGTGCTGCTTATGGTGCAACGTCGCCGACTGGTCTCACACCTACACCACAAGCACTTACCCCTGGGGTTGGTACAGTACCAGGCGCTGTGGGGACGACACAGGAGTATTCCGAGGAGGATATGGTTTTCCGCATCGTGCCGCTGCAGTTTGTCGATCCATACATAATTGCTGAAATGTTCCGCGGCAGCGTTGTGGGTGGCCAGAGCGGTTATGGTGGCGGTGGATATGGCGGTTATGGCGGCGGTGGATATGGCGGTTATGGCGGCGGTGGATATGGCGGCTATGGCGGCCGGCAGAGCGGTTATGGCGGCTATGGCGGCCGGCAGAGCGGTTATGGCGGCTATGGTGGCCAGCAGAGCGGTTATGGCGGCTACGGTAGCGACCGCTATGGCAGCAGCCGCTATGGTGGTTATGGTTACTAGTAGCGAAGCGGCATCGGATTCGGACCTCTTCTGCTACGGATAGAGCAGTGGCAGCAATTGGGACGTGGCGACTTCATTACTACATGCTGGGTCGGCCGTAAGTATGGGAGTGTACAATGCAATACTTGAAAATGATGCGCGCAACGGTAACAATCACGGTACTATGCGCGGCAATAGTCGCTTGGCCGATACTGGGGACGGTTGGCGCGGCTTGGGCTGAGCAAGCTGAGGACGGGGACACATCCCCCATAAACCTTGACATCAGGGGGGGAGAGATTGCCGACGTATTGCGTATGTTGGGCCGGGCTGCCGACGTTGACATTGTGGTCACTGATGGCGTAAGCGGTACAGTGCCTAGCCTAAATCTACGCGGCAAGAGCATTGATGAAGCTTTGTATTTGATTGCCACGACCTGCGGTTTGAAGGTATACCAAGTTGACCCCACAACCTACATAGTCTCTCCTGCTGATAGGCCTGCCCCCGAAGCAGGTACGCTCTTGAACCCATACGGCACAGCGCCACCCGGCGAGCGCCCCCAGCGCCCTGTTTCTCCTAACTTGCCTGCTATTCTGACAGTTGCCCCGGAGGTTCCTCCAATGTCTGCCTGGCAGCTAGAGGGATCGAGCCAGGTGCTGCAGGACTCCGCGCGGGGCGAGTGGATCTGGGACGAGATCAAGCTTGAGTATGCCGATCCCGCGGTAGTCGCCCGGACCTTCGGTGGTGCAGTTACGGGGGGAGGTACTGTACCCCGCAGGGTTGACCATTATGATCAAAGGAGGGCAGAAGTGCTTCCGTTTGCCGGCAATATGAGTCTGCCAGGGGCTTCGTTCGTTGGGCAGTGGCAGCAGTATGGCGGGTACGGGGGAGGTGGCCTCGGCGGAAGCCTGGGGCAATATGGTGGTGGTAGTAGTAGGTACGGTGGAAGCTACGGGGGTTCTCAATATGGACGTGGCGGCTATGGTGGCAGTGGCTACGGCGGTCAGTACGGTGGTCAGTACGGGGGTCAGTACGGTGGCGGGTACGGCGGTCAGTACGGTGGCGGATACGGTGGCTATGGTGGCATAAGCCTGCCGGAGAACATGGAACCACCTCTGGCTATTCTCGATCAGAATGTAGTGCTGGTTCGCGGCACTCAGGAGGCTATTGACAAGTTCCGGGAGATATTGGCCATCTTTGATAAGCCGACCAGACAGGTTGAGATCGAGTGCAGGTTCGTTGAAGTGCAGACCAGCAAGGACAAAGCTTTTGGTATTGATTGGTTTGTGGCTAACGGAGCTGCCGAGTACTTCAATCTGGGAATGGCCCCGGGCGTGGGCATCAACGTTGTTAAGTTCCACCGGGGGCGATTTGAGGCTGAACTGCGGACGCTGCTATCCGACCACCGTGTCGAGCTCGTCAACGCACCGCGAGTGACTGCCCAGAATAACATGCAAGCGTCAGTCAATTTCACCACCGAGATTCCTTACTTTTACGCAACGACAACCTATGACGAATTCGGCAACCGTGAGGTCAACTTTGAGATAGACAGTATCAGTGTGACGCAATCTCTGTATGTTACTCCGCGGATCCTCGGAGACGACTCGGTGGTCTTGATGTTGCAGCCGCAAATTGATGACCAAAGCGGCACAGTGGTTAGCCCCGATGGGACGATCTTGCCTATCGTGAGCACTCAGTCGGCCTACAGCCAGGTTCGCGTCCACGACGGCGAAACTATTGTTATGGGCGGATTTAACCGGACCAATGATGATATCAATGTTCGCAAGACACCTCTGCTTAGCGAGCTTCCGATAATTGGTAATCTGTTCCGCTCGCGTACTATCAACCAGCGGAGGTCGGAGCTATTGATCTTCGTGACTACGCACATTATCCGGGACATACCGCCGCAATAGACTTGGTGGGGGCGACAATCTGTCAGATACTAATGAACGGCACAGCCCGGGGTTGTGCCGTTCACTTGTAAGAGGGTGGCACTATGGCTACCAGACTTGACTTTTGCACAGCCGGTGAGTCACACGGGTGCCAGCTTACGGCAATATTGACGGGCCTGCCCGCGGGATTATTTGTGGATATTAGCAGGATAGACTGTGAATTGGCGCGCCGGCAGGGCGGTTATGGGCGTGGCGGACGTATGCAGATAGAGAGCGATCGCGCGCTGATAACCAGCGGCGTGCGCCACGGCAAGACGCTGGGCACCCCACTGGCTCTGACAATCGAAAACCACGACTGGTCTAACTGGGAGCAGGAAATGGCCATTACCCCGCCTGAGGGGGAGTTTATGAGCCAACAGGCGGTGAGCGTGCCACGCCCGGGGCATGCCGACCTGGCTGGTGCGGCCAAGTTTGGCCACCGCGACATGCGCAACGTACTGGAGCGGGCCAGTGCGCGCGAGACGGCAGCGCGAGTGGCTGTTGGCGCCATCTGCCGGCAACTCCTGGAGCAGTTCGACATTGCTGTGTTGAGTTGCGTGGTGAATATCGCAGGAATCCGGACAGAGCCTGCTCCGCCCTCAGATGAGCAATTCTGGGCTAAAGTGGAGAACAGTGACGTACGGTGCGGCGACGAGCAGGCAGCCGGGAGAATGCGCCAGGCGATCGCCGAAGCTAGCCAGCGCGGGGATACAGTGGGCGGGGAGTTTGAGATTTATGCAGTTGGCGTCCCACCGGGCCTGGGTTCGACAGCAATGTGGCATGAGCGGCTGGACACGCGCCTGGCCGCAGCAATTATGAGCATTCCCGCCATCAAGAGTGTGGAAATTGGTCTGGGCAAGGCTGTGGCCGACCGACCAGGTTCTGAAGTCCACGATCCTATCCAGATTGGTGATATTGACAGCCGCTGGCCGTTCGTGCGCACCAGTAATAACGCTGGTGGCACAGAGGGTGGGATTTCCAATGGCGAGCCGATTGTAGTGCGGGCGGCAATGAAGCCGATTCCTACCCTGACCCAGCCACTTCCCTCAGTTGAGCTGCCCAGCTTGGAACCACAACCGGCCCACGCCGAGCGCTCCGATGTCTGTGCGGTGCCGGCTGCGTCGGTGGTTGGAGAGGCGATGGTGAGCTTTGTTTTGGCTCAGGCGATGCGGGAGAAGTTCGGCGGTGACAGCCTCCAGGATATGCTGGCGGCCTGGGAGGCGTACTGGCGGCGGCTGCGCCAGTTGTGGCAACCAGATGGCGGGGGGGTGTAGGCCTTGGTTCCTGTCCTTCGACCGCCCGCCGCGGCGATTATTCTGGCCGGGTTTATGGGCACGGGCAAAAGCGCGGTGGCGGAACTGCTAAGCCAACGCTGGGGGCTGCATAGCGCAGACACCGACGCGATGATCGAAGAGCAGATGGGCACAAGCATAGCGGAGATATTCGCCACCCGCGGTGAGCTGTACTTTCGCGACCTGGAGACGACGGTGCTCCGCCAACTGGCCGGGGAAGACGGCCTGGTTGTCAGCACGGGCGGCGGAATCCTGCTGCGCGAGCAGAACGTCGAGCTGCTGCGCCAGATGGGGCTAATCATCTGTCTGCATGCCTCGGCGGAGACAATTATGCAGCGCACCGCGGCCAGCGAGGAGCGCCCCCTGCTGAACCGACCTGATGCAGCGGCCGAGATACGACGACTGCTGGCAGAACGGGATGAAGCATATCACCACCGACGGGCTGACTCCCCAGCAGGTGACGGACGCTGTCGAAGAAGCTGTGAGGGCTGATCCTCGCGGCCTCTTTCTGGCGCCGGGGCCGGTTGAGATACCGGTGGAGCTGGGCGAGGATAGCTACACGATTCATATTGGCGAG
>JALGTD010000041.1 GCA_029821515.1 Candidatus Zipacnadia bacterium
CGCGGCGTGCTATGTCCGAAGTTAATCAGAGCACCTGAAGAACACATCGGCGCGAAGGTCCCCGTGGTCACCACATCCACCTGCGCGGCAGCCCCCGCTGGTCCCTCCTCTGCCACAATATCAATCATCTCTTCGGCCGTCACTACTACTACCTGGCCGCTTTTGATCTTCTCATTTATCTCCTGGTAGGTCTTGGGCAAGGTAATCGCCTCCTAAAGTTGGTCTACCTCCCTGTGATGACAGGGCGGAAGCCATAATAGTTACTGCTAATACTGCCGCGTTGGGCCACAAGACGCGCCGGACAGGCCGGCGCTGCGGCATACCCATACCCATCACCTGCCAGTTAGTACTGCTTGCCACTGTCATCACTGTTCACCCACCTTTCTTTGTGTCCTGTCATTGCTCAAACAGATCCCCCGACAGGTACCTCTCACCGGTGTCCGGAAAGACCACCACTATGGTTTTGCCGCCGCTGGTCGGCCTCCGCGCCACCTGCAGCGCCACATAGGCCGCCGCTCCCGAGGATATCCCACACAGAATTCCTTCCTCAGCCGCCAACCGCCGCGCCATCTGTGCGGCCTCTTCGTTAGTTACCGGGATAATCTCGTCTACCAAGTCCAGATCCAATACCTCTGGGATAAAGCCGGCCCCGATGCCTTGAATCTTGTGCGGCCCAGGCTGCCCACCGGACAGCACTGGCGAGTTAGCCGGCTCCACTGCAATGAATTCAATATCAGGCTTGCGTGGCTTTAGCCCGCGGGCGATGCCAGTGATGGTGCCGCCAGTACCTACACCCGCCACGAATATGTCAATCTGCCCGCCCGTGTCCTTCCAGATTTCCTCGGCCGTAGTCTCCTCATGAACCTGCGGATTCGCCGGATTATTGAACTGCTGGGGCATAAAGGCATTGGGAGTCTGCGCCACCAGCTCTTCCGCCTTCCGGATCGCCTCACCCATTCCTCCTGCGGCAGAGGTGAGCACTGTCTCAGCGCCGTACGCCTGCAGCAGCCGACGGCGCTCTATGCTCATAGTCTCAGGCATAGTGAGTACCAGAGAGTACCCGCGCGTCGCGGCGATCATCGCCAACCCAATGCCGGTATTGCCACTGGTCGGCTCGACAATGGTAGTTTTGCCGCGCTCGATTAGGCCCTCGCGCTCAGCGGCATCTATCATCGCCTGACAGATGCGGTCCTTGACACTGCCACCCGGGTTGAACGCCTCCAGCTTGGCCAGAACGATAGCCTTGGCGCCGTCAGTTACTCGGGTCAGACGCACCAGCGGAGTATTTCCAATCAATTGCTCTATGCTTTCGGCAATTCTTCGTTCCGACATAACCAGGCCGCTCCTCTCTGGGCAACCGGTGGCCGGCATATCAGCGCATAGTCATATAGTGCGCCGCCAACCCGTCATTTCCCTTTGTCAGATGGGAATCAGTTTATTGAGAAAATCACGGCAGGAGAGGAGAAGATGCAAGGGCACTCAGGGGATATAGCAGAGATGCAAATACGCCAACATGGACCCTCGGTCTTATCCCGCCTGCCCTATGGGCCGCTGTGTGCATCCACGCAAAACGTGGCACACCAGCGGCTAGTGCATGCCCATACAACGACAGGATTGTGACCGAGCGTGATTGACCATTATGTTTCCGACAGCTTATGCTGCAACAATATCATATCGTCGAGATTGTGTCAAGGCTGTTTGCAGATTATCTGCAACCCAAGCCTGGCATGTTACATGCAGCTCACTACGGTGCGCCTCCACCTGTAGTGACCGAATCTAGCCGTTACGCGAGCACTGGCGCCTGGACTGCTGCCCCGGACTCCTTGAGCGATTCTATGGCCACCGCCGCATAGCCATAACCAACACCGGCCGGTGGTAGCTTTGTTGACCACTCACCCGGGTCTCACCTAACTTTCTGTGCATTATCTGAAGCAGGCTACCTTGCCGCCCTCCGGCGTCCAATGGTGACGAACACACTCACAGCATAGCCCCAGTCGGGGGCAATCCTCAGCTTGACACAAACACGCTTCAGCGTTACGCGACTGATTGTCACAAGAGCTTACCAGTCCTTGCAGATTGAGTGTATCTGCGGGGCGCAGAGCGCCGCGCATGCAGGCGGTCTCCGGCCACTGGATGCTGTTTCGATGGTATGCTGCGCACTCACAACATATCCCCCGACGCGAACAGGATTCCTCCAGACACGGACACATCTGGATGTTGATCTCGTAGTTGGGACATTGCGGGGCCATCGCCATATTCTCACCCCCCTTCCTCTGATGGTGGCGAGACGACTCCTTGCCGCTTTACAGCACGCGGTGTTATTCGCCCGCAAGTTGCTCGGCAGCCAGTTGCGCTGCCCGCTGGCCGGACAGGAACATACCCCCGAATATCGCTCCCATGCGCGGGGCGCCAGCGGCGGCATTGGCGGCCATTCCCGCCACTATCACTCCGGGGTAAACTTCCTTAGTCAGCTCGACAATGTGGCCTTCGGCTTCAGTGGCATTCATCGAACTCTCACCGGCTATCTGACCGCTGGGCGTATCAAATTGGGCACCGGCGACCTTGCGCTGGATGGTGTGCAGCACGTCAGCCTCGTGTCCGGTGGCGTCAATCACCAATCGCGCACTGACCGATAGCGGATCTACGTGCATCTGGGCACGCTCTACCGCACTCCAATTGAGCACGACGCCACAGACCCGCGTCTCTTCATCAATCATTACGTCCTCAACCAGCATACCCACCCAGATACGGACGCCAGCGTCCACCGCCGCAGCAGCGCATTTGGATACACATTCTACCGAGTCGGCTACACAGTAGCCTTCACCGGCGGCCTGGACATTGACGCCAACATCCTTGACGATGGAGACGGCCTCATCCTGAATGACTATGCGCGGGAAGAGCATACCTCCACCCCACATACCTCCACCCACATACAAACTACGCTCAAATACCGCCACCTGATAACCAGCCTCGGCCAACAGACGCGCCGCAGTTATGCCGGAGGGCCCGGCCCCGACCACGGCCACATCCAGGTGAGTGTCGGCCACAAAATCTTCGGCGAAGCTCCTGACGATAAAACGAGTAACTCGAGTCTCATCAATGTGCCGCAGTGACATAAACAGCAAACCTCCTCAAATTGGGTGTGCTAGCGGAGAAAAAACCGGCCTGTTCGGAAGCCGATGGAGAAGTGTGCTTGGGCGAGGCATCTCCCTTCGCCGGCATTATCCGGATCAGGTTCGTGGGGTCAGCGGCCCGGCCGCTTTCTCAGCAACTAA
This sequence comes from Candidatus Zipacnadia bacterium, assembly GCA_029821515.1. GTDB lineage: Bacteria > Armatimonadota > Zipacnadia > Zipacnadales > Zipacnadaceae > JALGTD01. The sequence goes on from JALGTD010000041.1 coordinate 3,276, forward strand.
GCTCCCCCAGTTGCCAACATTTCCGTGTTATTATACACCAGTGGGTCTCCCCCACAGGCTCGCTTATTCTATTCTATCGGCGGCTTCCCTGTCAAGCAACAGTTCATCAGATGGCCCCTGGGTGAGCGTTTTCCTGTTCGCGGTGATGGGCACAATCTCAATTTCGCCACCTACCGCCATCTGATCGCCGCAAATAGCGACCGCCCCATCAATACCTGGCAACTGCGTGGCCCACGTGACGGCCTGCTGACAGTCCTGCGGGCCTTGTATCCGATTCGCCGTAGCCGTAGCCACCGCATCAGCCAGCGCGGCATTCGGAGCAACAACCACCGCCGCGTCAGCCTGGCCCCTGCTCACCGAATGGCCCACGGTGCCAGAGGAGGTACAGACTCCCAGCCGCACACCAGCGGAAATAGCCAGGCCAATCTGCCCACTGAATTTCGAGGAACCTGCCTCAATCGCCACCACCCGAGCAACCTGCGTCGCCAGGAAGATGTCACCACCGTTTTCTACAATCACCTGACTGCTTCTTATCAGCAACTGCTGGCCGACATAAGCGGCAACAGCACCGGCCACTGCTGCCATCGGCCCGGTACCGGCCTGCTGGCCGGCCTGGTACATCTCTCTGACCAACGCGGGGCACTTCTCCGGCTCCGGCAAAGGCCGGAGGCTGGTGGCAAAGTCCGGATAGCGCTGGATATGTTTTTCAATCTGGGTGCGGGCCTGCCTGATCGATTCCAGGGCTTCGTCAGCCAGCCGTGACTCAGCCTGAATATACAGATCCGTCTCGTCCACCACGACGGCAAAGCCAACCAGATCGGGACTTTCAGCAGATTTCCTGTAGACTCGCGGCTGGTAGGTCACAGGTGACACCTGATTTGCGTCCGCAGAGATTGCTACTGCTCGGGGGAAAGAGCCGCCACTATTTTGTCGCGCAGCTGCTTTGGCGGCAAGACGCCAATAGCTCGGTTAATCTCTTTGCCATTGTCAATAATCAATACCGTGGGTAGGTAACGTATAGAGAACTGGTCGGACAGCTTGGGATTTGCATCGACGTCGACGCTTACAAACTTCACCTTGCCAGCAAACTCTTTTGCCAACTGCTCCAGAGTGGCTCTGATCATGTGACACGGCTGACACCATTCGGCCCAACAGTCAACCACCACGGGCATATCAGCCTGCATAACCTCCTGTTCAAACTCATCCTGGCTGACTGCCACAATCTTGCCCTCATCCTGGGTAGACTCGCCCTGGTGCGCAGGAGCTTCCTCGGCCGGCTGGTCATCTGCCGGGCTGTCGGCAGCGGGGACCTTCGGCTCCTCAACGAATCTCTGCACAGGTCCATCTACCTGCTGGTCGGCTGGACCGGGACACCCAACCAGGAAAAACATCGCTGCTAAGATCACGACGCTATTCAGGACTACAATTACCTGAAAATAAGATTTACCAGACATAACTGCCCTCCTGTTATTACTCATTGTCCACCAGGCGGTTTAGCTCCGCTCGCAGGCCCCCTATGTCAACTCCCTGCCACTGATCCACCTTGGCGCCGTCAGCAAACAGGTATACTGTGGGAAAGTTGTAGATCTTCATCTCCATCACTACCTCCACAGCATTCTGCTTTACAACCGCATAGAAATCAACGGAGTCATCGAACTCCTGAGACAGCTCTACGACCTTCTCCCCGACTCTCTTGCACACCGCACAGGTCTCGGAGACGAAGATCACTACCACTGGCTTGTCGGCGTTGTCCACACGCTGATTGAACATCTCCCACGTGGTAATCTTGTCAAACGGATACAGCTCAGCCAGAGTTTCTTCATCTTGTTTATCGTCCGACACCTGGTCGCCGCTGGTAGAACCGGAACCCTGCCCAGGGCAACCAGCTATAGCCACCGACAATACCAGGACCACTGCGACCAGTACCAGGCTACGGACAATCACAACTCCGTTAGACCTTAGCGACAACATCAACCGACGCCTCCTGCTATTCTCTAATGGGCTTGGTAAACCCAACGAGGATCATCAACATACTATACACCCAACGACGAGTTATAATCAACCCTCGGGAAGGGATTGATTGCTCCGCTGGCGATATATTGCGAAGGTCAAAGACATCGCCGCAACGAAGAGTTCAGCCAAACCATTTACAAAAGGAAACGCCCAGTACAGCCCAGTATGTTCCTGGCACTTCTCATCACTTATCCGCTGTACAGCGCCGCCTACTTTTCCCTGCTAGTGCAAACGAAGAACTTCCTGGCGGTGGCCAGCGACCATCCGGACGAGTATAATCTTAACTGGGGTAACTTCAAAATCACCGGTGACCGGCTGAATGTGATTATTCTCCGGCGCACCGCACCCCACCAATACGAGATTACCGCGGTGGGTTTGGTCGGGGAGATAATCGCCAAGGGTGTGCGCCTGTACCGAGTGGCAGTTGCTCACTGCAGATAGCAGAAACCGATGCAACTAGAAGTTAACAGCCCGCCGCTGATCGGGGGACTGCGCTTCTTGGTGTTGGGCGGGGCGCGGGGACTGGCCGCTGCGAATACAGGCAGCTACCGCCAGCAGGCCCATAATTACCCAGATTCCTAATCCAGCCAGGGCTAGGCCAAGCACGCTTCTTGCCTCCAGCACTTTGTGATAGCCGGCATTGTTGTTATCGGCAAGAACCGGGTAAACTTTAGCCGGTTGGCTTGCAGCATAAACACACAGCAGTGGAGTGACACAATGACTGAGCCCAACCACCAGCGAGTACCGCTACTGCAGAAGATGGAGATTGCGGATATTCTGGATACCGCAATCCGCCTGTACCGGCACAATTTTACCCTTTTTATGGAAATTGTCGCCGTGGTGCAGGTATTTCTGATGGCCATATATATGATTGGGGCGTGGTCGGCCTCCCAAACGCTGATGGCGACCGGTGGCGAAGAGATCCCCTGGAAGGCTCTGGTGAGTCTGGGGCCGCTGGGGCTGCTGTACATAGGGGGCTGGATACTGCTCTTTCCCGTAAGCGAGGCGGCCCTGGCCTTTGCCGTCTCCGAGACTTACCTGGGCCGACGCATCAGCGTACTAGAGGCCTACCAGCGTATGTGGCCGCTGATCTGGCGGCTGCTGGGGACGATGATCCTGGTCTCTATTGTCATCTCACTGGGCACCGGTATGTGCCTTATTCCAGGGATACTCGTGTGGGTCTGGTTTGCGATTACCACGCCTATCGTCGCCCTGGAGCGCACTGCCGGCCCCACTGCGATGGATCGTTCCTACCGGCTGGTCTCCGGCCATTGGTGGCGCGTATTAGGTGCGCTGTTGCTGCTGCAGTTGATCATAATCGTTGCTACGGTGGCCATTTCCATACCGCCTGTGCTTGGGGTGATGCTATTGCTCGGCGAGTCCAACCCCCTGCTGGCCCAAGCGCTAACGACGGCAATTCAGGCCATAACTAATATTGTTGTCCGACCGGTGTTGATGATTGGCACGGTCCTGATATACTACGACCTGCGCATTCGCAAGGAGGGTTTCGATCTGGTCACATTGACCCAAGCACTGGAGCGCAGCCGCGGCGGTGCGGTAGACGAAAGAAAGCCAGCAGTGGAAGAACCTGCTCGCCAGGACCTGCCACCGACTGTCCCCATGCGAACGCCGCTTCCTCCGCGACCCAACCAGCCCAAATCAGAACAACAACCCCCAACTTAGGATTGATATAGCTGATGCCAACTGATGCTGATGCCATTCTATACACCGATGGATCCTCGCTGGGCAATCCCGGGCCGGCGGGGGCCGGTTTCGTGCTGGAGGAGCCGGATGCCACTGTGGTAGAACGAGCTATTCCTCTGGGCGAGACGACGGTGGGGGTAGCCGAATATCGCGCGCTCATTGCCGGCCTCTCGGAAGCTATTTCCCGAGGTGTGCAGCGGATCCACGTCTATAGCGATAGTGAGTTTATGTGTCGCCAGTTGCAAGGCCAATACAAGGTCCGTTCAGCCAATATTAGACCCCTATACGAGTGGGCATGCAAGCTAATGGGCCAGTTTGACGAATTTCAGATTGAGCACACCGCCCGCGAGGGCAACCAGCGCGCTGATGCCCTGGCCAGGCGGGCCGCCGAGCAAGCCAGAAGAGATCAGGAGGCAGACCTGGGCGGGAAGGAGAATCAGCACTGAAGCTGAAACTAATTTCCGCATACAATGAAGGAACAGTTTGCAAGGAGTGACTTTTGATTATGGCTAACGAGAAGATTGGCTGGGGCATCATCGGCTGCGGTGTTATTGCCCCGATTCATGCCGACGCCGTCCAGGCCAACGAACAGGCTGAGCTGGTGCAGGTCTACGATATTGTCGAAGAGCGAGCCAATAAGCTGGCCGAAGACTATGATTGTTCATACGTGACCAACCTGGAAGAGCTGCTGGCCAACGATGACATCCAGGCGGTTTCGATCTGCACGCCCAGCGGGATGCACTCCGAGTACGCCATCGCCGCTGCCCAGGCTGGCAAGCACATCCTGTGCGAGAAGCCGCTGGATATTACCCTGGAGAAAATTGACGCAATGATTGAGGCCGCTGAGGCCTATGACGTGAAGTTAGCTGGTGTTTTCCAGTATCGGACCTATCCGATCCCGCAGAAGGTGCGCGAGGCGGTTCGCAATGGCAAGCTGGGCAAACTGGTACTGGGCGACTGCTACCAGAAATTATTCCGTTCGCACGAGTATTATGGCAGTGGCGAGTGGCGAGCGACCTGGGAGCTGGACGGCGGCGGCGCGCTGATGAACCAGGGGATCCACGGCATTGACTTGCTGCTGTGGATTATGGGCAACGTAGCCCGCGTCTCGGCGTACTGCCGGCGGCTGGTCCGCAACATTGAGGTGGAAGATACCAGTGTGGCCAATCTGGAGTTCGCCAACGGCGCGCTGGGCACCTTAGTAACAACCACCTCAGTGACGCCCGGTGAGAATATCCGTACCGAAATCCACGGCGACAAAGGCTCTATCAAGTTGCAGGGCAACGACATCGTCCAATGGGCTATTGAGGGCGAAGAAGAAGTCACTGGCGAGTCAACTGATGAAGGCACGGCCTCGGATCCGACAGCGGTGACCGCTGCTGGTCACACGGAGCACGTGCGCGACCTGTGCGAGGCGATCATCAACGACCGCGAGCCGACCATTCCCGGTCACGAAGCGCGCAAGTCCGTCGAGCTAATCAAGGCTATCTACCTGTCCAGCCGCCTGGGCGGCAACACTGTTGAACTGCCGCTAAGCTACGAAGACGACGGGCCGGGAATCTACCCACCCCAGACCTGGCCAGAATGGTAGGCCGCAAGAGATGTTCGGCCGCGAGTCGTAAAAGAGATACCAGCCTCGCCGCCAGACTGGTATCCCTATCTGTATTACCCATATCGTTCACGAAAACGGTAGGCTGACGGACCGACAGGCGAGGCAGTGTGGAGTCCATACTATGAGTAGATTCGCTCCGTTTAAGTTCTTGCACATCAATGACCACCACCTGGGCACAGCGCGGTCGTACCGATTCCGGCCAGCAATCAACCAGCGCTGGGCGGCCATCAAGCAGCAACTGGCACAGATCGAGGCGGATCTTCTACTAATTGGAGGAGACCTGACTCGAGACGGCGATACTCACGAGCACGAATATCGGTTGGCGCGCGAGGACCTGGATACCCTTCCCTTTCCCACATTCGTGATCCCGGGCAATATGGATGTGGGCAATAAACACACCGACCGGGAGGGACCGGGGTCAGACCGCGACGATGTCTCCCTGAACATGACTTCCCGGCGGCTCGGTCTGTTCGCGTCCTACTTTGGCCCCATAAACTGGACCTTTATGCACAAAGAAGTGCGGTTCACCGGCTTTTATGCCGCCGTTGCTGGCTCCGGATTGCCCGAAGAGGACCGTTTCTGGCGCTTTATGCAACGACTGGGTGACCTGCCCGGAGCTCAACATCACGTTGCAATGATGCATTATTGGCCCTATATGGAAAGCGCCGATGAACCCACCTGGGACATCACCGATCCCGACCAGTATTTGAATTGGTATTTCAGCATTGACCAACCCCACCGGGGCCGGATACTCGACCTGCTGGAAGCT
>JALGTD010000042.1 GCA_029821515.1 Candidatus Zipacnadia bacterium
CCTGGGCAAGTACCCGACCCAAAAGGTTCTGGCGATGGGGCGCGAGCTAATTGAAAAGGCCGGTCCGGACGGCTTCATCCTGGCCGGGACTGCTTCCGGCACCTATGACGAGCAGGCGGCGCGCAACTTCATCGCTCTCGCCCAGCTCTCCGCCCAGATGGCGGGAAACAGCTAGGGAATGACGGGGCTCCTGGAGAAACCTGCTCTTCAGCGCTTCCCGGGTAGTTCTGCCGGAACCGTGAGCACTATGCCTGTTCAAACAACGCCTGAGCCTCCTCGATGAGCGCGAGGCAATTCTCTACGGGGACGTCATCCTGGATATCTTGGCCTGGAGCAAGGATATATCCGCCCCCTTTACCCAGTACCTGTGCCACCTGGCGTGTCTCCGCCCGCACCTCCTGGGGACTGCCATAGGGAAGCGTGCGCTGAGTACTGATACCGCCCCACAGGCAGAGCGCATCACCAAATTGGGCCTTCACCTGCCCGATGTCCATCACCGGCTGCACCGGATTGAGTACCTGCACGTCCATCTTCACTACGTCGGGCAGCACGGCAAAGATATTGCCGCAGGAATGCAGAAAGGTATATTTCCCTGCCTTATGGATGCGGTGGAACATCCGCGCCTGGCGTGGCCCGAAATAACGCCGCCACAGTTCCGGATTCATTAGCAGAGCATCCTGAGCGCCCCAGTCACTCCCCAGTAGCACCCCGTCCACGTCGGCACTGAGCATCATCTCCAGCATTATCATATCCGCTTCAACAATTTGGTCGAACAACGCCTCGCAATAGTCCGGGTGCAGGATCATATCCATCATCAAGTTCTCCATACCCCGCAGTATCCAGGCCTTCTCAAACAGCGAAGCCCAGAAGAACGCCAGGATAAAGCTGTCGGTGGTCTCGCGCAACCGAGCGATGTCATCATAAAAATCGGTGTAGCTGCCCACACCGCCGATATCCGGCAGTCGAGAGGGTACCTCGGAGCCAAGCTGGTCCTCCGGTATGTTAGTGAACTCCCACCAGGGCGCTCTCGCCGGCCGAATACAGTTCCCGATATACTCGTCCAGATCATCGGTACCAAAATAGTCAGTCAGTTTCGCTCTGGCTTCACTGGTAAATAGTATCGCATAAGGGATTCGCCCAGTGTCGTGGTGGGCAATAGCTTCACAGACAAGCTCGCGACGGGTCAGTGACATAGGTCTACCTCCAACCTTCCGTAATAGTCTTCGGATATTTCTGTGGCGCTGTGACTAATACCACCCGCGGTCATTCATCGCCGGCACCAGTTCGTCTATCGCCAGGGGGCAAACGGCCAATCTATTCTACATCCCCAGGAGAAATTGCGCAATATGTCGAGCAGCGCCGGGCTGCCCCCACGCCGCACTGGCCTCAGCCATCTTTGTGCGCCATTGTTCATCTCGGCGCAGCCCGAGGACTACCTCTGCAAATTTGGAGGCGCAAAGTTCCTCATCCTCGATAACTACCGCTGCTCCAGCTTTTTCCAACTCGGCTGCATTGTACTTCTGATGACCGGCGGCATACGGGTAAGGCACCAGTACCAGCGGCTTGCCCAGGGCGGTGGCTTCGCCGATGCTACTGGAGCCGGCTCGGCTGATGATGAGATCAGTTGCTGCCAGCGCCGCGCCCATCTGTTCCAGGTAAGCCAGGCAGTGGTATGTTGGCTGAGTAGCTCCCAATGCCTCGGCCTGCATCTTCACTGCCTCGTAATTGCGTTTGCCCGTCAGGTGAACAATCTGAAGATCACGCTCGGCCAGCAACCTCGGCAATGCTGCCAGTAACGCCTGGTTGATGCTGCGGGCCCCCTGGCTACCGCCGGCGACCAATATTGTGAACCTGTCGGGCTGCAGTCCCAGCAGGTCCTGGCCCTGGACATGACTGGCACTCAGTATCTGCTTGCGCACTGGAGCGCCGGTGCGCTGTGTTCTGCGTCCGGGGAGATATTCAGCAGTTGCAGCAAAAGCCAGGGTAACAAGCTGGGCACTTCTGCTCAACAAGCGTCCTGTACGATCGGGGTAGGCATCGCCGATGTGAACAATACACGGAATCCGCAACAGTCGGGCAGCCATCATCACCGGAGCGGCCACGTACCCGCCCGTACCAAAGACCACCGTAGGACGAAAGCGCCGCAGCAGGCCGAGGGCTTGAATCAGCCCACGCAGGAGGTTCACAACGCTCGACACTATCTGCCAGGAGAGCCCATACGGAAAGGGCCGTGCCGAGATGAACGCCGCGGGCAGGCCAGTTTGGGCCAGGATAGTATTGTCGCGATCCGAAGAGGCAGCGACCAGGAGGATTTCAACATCAGCGTCAGCCTCGGTGAGTTGCTCACCGACAGCAATGGCCGGAAAGAGATGACCGGCAGTTCCGCCCCCTGCCAGCACGACTCTGGCACTCATACGTCATCGCCGCCCTACTTGCTTTTGGTTGTGCCGGGCCACTGCCAGCACAAGTCCAGCGCTGATCAGGGAGCTTACCAGACTGCTACCGCCGGCGCTGATAAAGGGGAGCGTCAGGCCGGTCGGTGGGATGACAGCAGTGGCCACCGCAATGTTGACTAAAGCCTGCAGGGAGAGGCTAATACCGATGCCTGCCGCCAGAAAGTAGCCCAGGCGGCTGTTGCTGCGCCGCGCTATCTTGAAGGCCAGCACTGCAAACATCACAATAAGCACCAGTAATCCCACTGCCCCCCACAGTCCCAGTTCCCCCGCAATTACGCAGTATATCGAGTCGGTGTGAGGCACGGGCAACCCCTTCCACTTATCTGGACTCATGCCCAATCCCATCCCGAAGGGGCCGCCCCGGGCGATAGCAACCAGCATATGTAGAATATGATTTCCAGCTCCCCGGATGTATTCTTCGGGGTTAAGCCAGGCGTTGACACGGGTGGCAATATACGGCTTGCTGAGCGAATAGAGGACACCAGCCGACAAAAGCCCCAGGCCAAGCGGCACCAGATAGCGCAAACGCAACCCCCCAATAAAAGCCAGGGCCAAGGCGAGCAAGAGCATCAGCATGGCCATGCCCTGATCATGCTGCTTCACAAGCAACCCCACCATCACAGCAGTGCCTACAGCCATAGGCAGGATGACGCGATATACATTTTCACGGTTAAGCGGTCCGCGGGCCAGCATAGTGGCCACCGCCGCTACGTAGGCAATCTTAGCGAACTCTGAGGGCTGCATACCCCATATCCAGCAGCGGGCATCACCGACACTCTTGCCCCAAATGGCAGCCGCGGCCATCAGAATCAGTCCTACCAGGAAAGCAGGGCGACTAAACCGCTCGATCCACCTCAGCGGCACCAGGCTGATTATTATCATAGCAACCAGGCCGATGCCAGCATATTTCAACTGGGTCTTGAAGAACCAGTAGGGATCGCCGTGGTAGGGCAATGGACGACCGGCGCGAGGGAAACTGGAGGAGAAGACAAAGACGATCCCGAGTACGACCAAACCGTACACGACTAGCAAGAAGAGGCGGCCCGTCCGGCCGTAGTTGCCGGCGGGCTGCTCCTGGCTGGCTGCGGTTGATCCACGGGATTGTGCAGTACTGACCACGGCCTACACCCCCGGTTTGGCTTCGCGTTGGGCAATTTCCCGCACTATACGCGTGAACTGCTCGCCGCGGTGGGTTTGGTCCTCGAACATATCAAAGCTCGCGCAACCAGGCAGTAACACCACAGTATCACCCGGCTCCGCGCGACGGTAGCACTCTTCGACAGCTTCTTGCATACTCGCAGCCCGCCTCGTATCGACGTCATCTCCTATAGCTGCCTCAATCGCTGGCCCGCTTTCACCAATCAGACAGACAAACCGGCACCAGTGGGCAAGATGTCGCCCGAACTGGGAAAAATCGGCTTCCTTGCCCTGGCCACCAGCAATAACCAGCAGGGGCCCGCCGAGCGTACTGAGATCAGCGATAGCGGCCGCCGTGTTGGTTGCCTTGGAATCATCAATAAACCGCACACCTTCTACGCACGTCACTTCCTGGAGCAGGTGAGCAGCCGGCTCAAATGACCGTAGCCCCTGGGCTATTTGCTCGCTGCTGGCGCCACACAGAGAGGCGGCCAGCCCGGCGGCCAGCGCATTTGTTATGTTATGCTCACCGGACACGGGCATCTCATCCCGGGACAAAAGCCGCTGCGGGCCACAGCCAGCGTCAATAATCAAGTGGTTGTCTTCGAGTCGTCCGGCGCTGACTGCCGAGTCGGTTGAGACGGCCAACACCGTAGCGGAGAGCTGCTCTTGCAGAGCAGCCACAGTTGAATCATCAGTGCACAGTATGCTGTAATCATCTGCTGTTTGATTTTGAAACAGACGCAGCTTGGCGGCAGCGTATTCTCCCAGGTCGGCGTGCCGGTCCAGGTGGTCGGGCGTGATATTAAGCAGCACAGCTATCCAGGGGCGGAAGTGCACGACCGTCTCAAGTTGAAAACTACTGACCTCGGCCACAACTACATCAGCATGCCGAGCGCGGTCAATCTGGCTAATCAGCGGCAGGCCAATGTTGCCGGCAACCACATTGCCAATACCGGCCGCTTCCAACATCAGTCCGGTCATCATCGTTGTCGTGCCTTTTCCGTTGGTGCCCGAGATAGCGATCATAGGCGTCGGACAAAAACGGTAAGCCAGCTCAATCTCGCCAATTACCTCGATGCCCGCCGCTCGTGCTTGGACCAAGGCAGGGTGGTTGCAGGGTACACCGGGGCTGACTACCAGCAGGTCTGGACTGTCTAGTTGTTCAAGCTCTCTGAATTCCGGGACTACTTCAGCACCAAGGCTGGTAACCTCGTGAGCAGAATCCGCTAGCTGGTCAATAGGCTTGGCATCAGCACCGATGACCTGCGCACCTCGCCTGACCAGAAATCGCACGCAGGCCAGACCTGTACGGGCCAGCCCAATGACTGCAACACGTCTGTCGCTGAGAGCGATTGGCTGGCCGAAAACTGTGTGTGTAGGAATAGTCATATAGCTATCCTAAGCAATATTCATAGCAACGACAACTCCGACGACGGCTGCCACCAGCCCCACCAGCCAGAAACCGACCACTATCTGGGGCTCAGTCCAGCCCCGCAGTTCGAAAGTATGATGAATAGGCGTCATTGCAAAAACTCTCCGGCCCGTCCAACGGAACCAAATCACCTGAATTATCACGCTCAAGGCTTCCCCGACAAACACCACCGCAATCAGAGCAAATACTAACTCAATGCCGCCGGCAACAGCAATTCCTCCCAGCAGCGCCCCCAGGCCCAGGCTGCCGACATCACCCATAAATATTTGCGCCGGGTGGTAATTGAGCCACAGGAAGCCAGCAGCCGCACCCGCCGTCAGAGCACAGAGCACCGCCAGGTGGCCAGCCCCGACAATCAAACAGACTGCGGCCAGCCCACCAGCACAAATTGCGGTCAATCCACCAGCCAGCCCATCCAGGCCATCGGTAAGGTTGACGGCATTAGCACTGCCCACCACCACCAGCACTCCCAATACGAGGCGCACCGCCACGGGCAGTCCCGCGAACCCCAACACCACGCTTTGACTCGCTGGCATAAACCCTACCACCAGCCAGACAAAGCCCAGAGCCACGGCTGCCTCGGCCGACAAGCGATAGCGGGCTCTAATGCCTAGCGTAGAACCGTGGCGTGATTTCAGGTAGTCGTCAACGAAACCAAGTGCCGCAAACATTGCCACCAACCATACTACCGCCACTACTTGCCCTTTGGCGGAGCCAGTTCCCCTTACCATAACCGCACCAGCAGCCAGCACAACTGCAATGACAGCCAGTCCCCCCGCCGTAGGTGTACCCTGCTTGCGCTGGTGGCGGCTGGGAGCATCATCCCGCACCTGAGCCCGCCAATTCAGCCGGCGAGACACCGCCAGATTTATGGCTGTCAAAGCGGCTGATGCTAGCAGTGCCCCCATAAAGAGCAGCAAAAGTCCCGCCCAGTCAGGCATCTGTCATCAATCCTTTGACCACCCGTTCCAGGCCTATGGCTCGCGAGGCTTTGACCAATACCACATCAGACGGGGTAAGCTCAGAACGGATAAGAGCAACCACTTCCTCAGCGTTTTCAGCCACGTCAGCGCGCAAGCCGCCGCTGGCAGCTTCCTCGGCAGCAACAGCACCCCACCGACCTACTCCTATCAACCAGTAGAGACTCTGCTCTACACACAGTCGCCCGATGCGGCGGTGCTCTTCCTCCGCAGTCGGGCCCAGCTCCAGCATATCCCCGAACACAAATATCTTGCGACCGGGCAGTTGCGCGAGCATCTCCAGCGCCGCCACCACCGAACGGGGAGCAGCGTTATACGCGTCGTTGACTACGGTAGCACCCTGAGCTGTGCGGCTGACTTCCGTGCGCATCTCCTCGGTTGGGCAAATAGCCAGGCCCGCAGCTATGTCATCAGTCGAACCACTCGCGACCCAGGCAGCAGCCGCTGCGGCAGCGGCATTTGTCACATTATGCTGCCCCGGCAAGTTGATCTGTACCGGCACACTTTCCGCGCCGATCTGCAGGACAAACTCCGCCCCCCCCAGTCCACGAAGTCTCACATCTGCGATGCGCACATCCGCCTGGGGGGCATAGCCGAACGATACTGTCGGACAGGAAGACAGTTCCGCAAAAAGCTCGTAGTAGAAGTCGTCGGCATTCAGCACCGCCCTGCCCCCATCTGGCAGAGCCTCCAATAGCTCAGCTTTCGCCTGGGCAATGGCATCCCGGCTACCCAGCAGACCCAGGTGGGTCTCTCCTACATTCGTGATAACACCTACATCAGGGGAGGCCACTCGCGTCAGATAGCCGATTTCGCCCGGCCCGCGCATAGCCAGTTCCACCACGCAATATTGATGTTGGGCAGTCAGCGAGAGCAACACGCGCGGCACACCTACTTCGTTATTAAGGTTACCCGGTGAGACCAGCGTCAGCCCGTGCCTGGCCAGAATCGAGCCAATCATATTCTTGGTGGTGGTCTTGCCCACACTACCAGTAACGGCCACTATTGTGACATCAAACTGACTGCGATACCAGCCCGCAAGCTGGCCGTAAGCGCGCAGAGCATCCTCGACTATGACCAGGGGCTGGTCGGCACCCAGCTCGGGCAATTCTCGCTCGACCATCGCTGCTGCCGCGCCACAGGCGAAGGCCTCGGCCACAAAGTCGTGCCCCACAAAGCGCTCGCCGGGCAGGGCCACAAACAGCTCCGCAGGCTGGATGGTGCGGCTGTCGGTGCTTACGCCGCTAATCTCCAGCGTACCATCGTCACCGCGCAGCTCGCCTCCGGTCGCCTCGGCAACTTGTTGCAGAGTGATTCTCATATTGCCCCTATTAGACCTCGCCGCAGACCTGGATAATGGCCTCGCGGGCTACTTCTCGGTCGTCAAACGGAACTCTTTGGTCTCCGATAATCTGGTAGGTCTCATGGCCCTTGCCGGCAATGACCAGCATATCACCCGGCTGGCAGCGCTGGACAGCTATGAAGATAGCCCGCCGCCGATCGGGCTCGATGAGATAGTTATCACCGACCGTCCCCGCACCAATCTGTTCAATTATTGCCAGCGGATCCTCGGAACGGGGATTGTCAGAGGTAATCATAGTGTAATCGCACAGCGAAGTGGCGATCTGGCCCATCTGGGGGCGCTTGCCCACATCGCGATTGCCACCACAGCCAAAAACGCACAACAGCCGCGCCGGAGCCAGCTTACGGGCCGCCTGCAGAACGTTTTCCAGAGCATTGGGCGTATGCGCATAGTCCACAATAACGGTGAAATCCTGACCTTCGTAAATCCGCTCGAAGCGACCCGGGACGCCATCTAGCCGTTCCAGACCCATAATAATGGTCTCCGGTTCAACTCCCAAGCCCCAACTGCAGGCCGCCGCTGCTAGCGCGTTATACAGGTTGAAGCTCCCAATTAGATTCAGCTTGACCGCGGTTGGTCTGTGCTCGGGCAGAGCCAACATAAAATCTATCCCGTTGGTGCCGAATCGGATGCGGGAGGCGCTAACCTGCGCTGTCTCATCCAGGCCGTAGGTAACCGTTTGCGCGGGAGTTTGCTGGATAATGCGCTTACCGAAGGAATCATCAGCGTTTACGGCCGCGACCATCGTTTTACTTGGCTCAGCCAACTCCACATAATCGGTGAATAGATGCAGCTTGGCCCCAAAATAGTCATCTAAGTCAGCGTAGAAGTCGAGGTGATCCTGGGTAAGGTTGGTGAATACGGCAGCATTGAACTTACACATCCAGGTACGCCCCTGGGTCAGTCCGTGGGAGGAGACTTCCATAGTCACATGAGTCACCCCGGCCTCCCGCATCTGCGCCAGCAACTCCTGCAGCTCGGTGCTGCCGGGGGTGGTGAGTTTAGCATCAAGCTGCTGCCCACGTATGAACCGGGCAGGAGTGCTTAGAAGTCCGGTGCTGGCGCCGGCTGCACGAAAGATGCTATCCACCAGGAACGCAGTGGTGGTTTTCCCATTGGTTCCCGTTATACCAACCAGTACCAGATCGTCAGAAGGGTAATCCCAATATTGTGCAGCAATCTCGGCGGCGGCACGACGCGAGTCGGCCACCCGAACCGCGCTGACCCCGTCGGGAATAACCTCGGCGTAGCTTTCTTTCTCAAAGACGATGGCCCGCGCCCCGCGCTGGACAGCCTCAGCAATGAAGTCGTGCCCGTCAACGGCATATCCCTCTACCGCCACGAACAGATTGCCCGGCTCAACCTGGCGCGAGTCAGTAGTCACGCCGGTCACCGGCTCGTCGACAACCAGGCGCCGGGTCTGTGCCCAGCGCCCGGTAAGATTGTCTATGCTCTTTTGTCTTCGCACAAGTGCCTATCTGTCTCTCGCCCACGGTTGCTAGGAACTGTTCAGCTTGGGCAGAGCCTCCGGTGGTATCAGATCTCGCTCCCGCAGCATATGTACAGCAACCTGCCGAGCCACCGGCGCTACCACCTGAGAGGCGTAACGACCCTTTTTCGGATTGCGTATGGTTACCAGTATAACAAATTGGGGCTGAGTGTCCACTGGTGCCACCAGCACGAAGCTGAGCATATGCTCGTTTTCGCGATATTTCTTTCTCTGAGGATCCCAGATCTGGGCAGTTCCAGTCTTGCCGCCTACCACCACGCCAGGGATGCGCGCGCTCTGACCGGTGCCATCGGGCCTCTCAACGACACCACGCAGCAGTCGTCGCACAGTTCGGGAAGTTTCCTGTGAGCATACGCGACGGATAAGCACCGGCTCAATCTGGCGATACACCGTGCCATCAGGATTCAGTACCCGATCAACCAGATGGGGATGCATCAAGCGTCCGCCGTTGACCACAGCACAGATCTGCTATCAATTGGACATCGGTGACAGCGACATTTTGACCAAAGCCAATGTTAGCCACATCGCGTTTATACATATCGTCGGGAGCCTGGAGCCGGCCATCTGTCTCACCGGGCAGCCCTATGTGAGTAGGCCGGCTGATACCACAATGGCGCAAAAACTGGCAATAGCGCTCCGCACCAATC
>JALGTD010000288.1 GCA_029821515.1 Candidatus Zipacnadia bacterium
AGGGCCACATTGACCAGACTGATCAGCACCGGCACTTCTACCAGGGGGCCGATAACCGCAGCGAAGGCTTCGCCTGATTGGATGCCAAACACCGCGACCGCCACAGCGATGGCCAGTTCAAAGTTGTTGCTGGCTGCCGTGAACGACAGCGTCGCTGTCTGGGCATAAGTTGCCCCGACTTTCATACTGAGGAAGAACGAAACCAGGAACATCACCACGAAGTAGATAAGCAGGGGCACCGCAATGCGCACGACGTCGAGCGGAAGCTGAACGATATGCTCACCCTTGAGTGAGAACATCACCACGATGGTGAAGAGTAGAGCTATGAGCGTGATCGGGCTGATACGGGGGATGAAGCGCTGCTCATACCATTCGCGACCTTTGGCCTTTATGAGAGAGAACCGCGTAATTAAGCCACCCAAGAAGGGGATGCCCAGGTAAATGAACACGCTCTCGGCTATCTGTCCCATGGTTACATGTACTTCCGTACCCGCCAGCCCCAACAGCGGCGGCAGTACGGTGATGAAGATATAAGCATATACAGAGTACAAGAACACCTGGAAGACGCTGTTGAGGGCGACCAGCCCCGCACAATACTCCGAGTCGCCGTCGGCCAGTTCGTTCCATACAATGACCATGGCAATGCAGCGGGCCAGCCCGATCATAATCAATCCGTACATGTATTCGGGATAGCCGTGCAGGAAGACGACCGCCAGCACAAACATCAATATTGGCCCGATAACCCAGTTCTGCACCAGCGAAAGAGTCAGGATCTTGCCGTTCCGGAAAACGTCCCCCATCTCTTCGTACCGCACCTTGGCCAGTGGGGGATACATCATCAGGATGAGGCCAATGGCCAGGGGCACCGAGGTCGTGCCAATCTGCGACATTTCGTTGAGCCGGGTAATCAGGTCAGGAAGCAGGTAACCCAGCGCTACCCCAGCAATCATTGCCAGGAAAATCCAGGCCGTCAGATAGCGGTCCAGGAACGAGAGTCTTCTTGCTACTGAACGTGTCAACGTTGTCAACTCCTTGTGTTGCCTTCAGCGCCTGCGGACGAGGGGGCTCTTTTCTGGGCCGTAGTTCACCTTTGGTGGGATTCAACGATATATTTAAATCCATCGATAGATATAGGCAAAAATTATTCGGACAGCCCACACCGGGCGGCCACACGCGTTTCTGGATCTTCGTCAGCAGCTTCGGATAGACTTGTCCGTAATTGGCCAACAATAGTGCTGAGAGCTGACTTGAGAGGTCCAGAATTGACACGATAGAAGACCCAGGTCCCAACCTTCCGTGCCTCCACCAAATCTGCGTCCCGCAATATACCCATGTGATGAGAAACGTTGGCTTGGCTCATGTGTAACTGATCCACCAATTCACAGACGCACATCTCCTTGTGCTGAGCGACTAAGCCCAATATCTGGAGCCGAAGCTTGTTACCAAGTGCTGAGAACAGTTTTTCGAGTTCCCTATCGGTCATGACTTAAAAGGAGACCTATCGATGTATCTAAATACTTCGTTCACTATTCTACGGCAGAACCCATACCTTGTCAATCCCGAGCAATATAGCAGTGCCTCCAATAAAGACCGCCGGTCTCAACAGCGAGGTATAGGTTGACAAATACCAGAGCGAGTTATAGAATATCTGCAACTGAGTTAGACTGATATCTGCATAGCTGAGTGCTTGACGCGTCAGGGAGACGTGGAATTATCCGGCTGCGCCATTGGAGGTAGTATTATGGCATTGCCAACTGCCAAGCAAGAATATGCGCCTGACATGGACAAACCCGTGATGCGTATCGGGGCTGTGGCCGAACTGTTAGGCGTGTGTGTAAGAATGGTCAGGATTTATGAAGAGAGGGGGCTGGTGCAGCCGGTGCGCAAAAACAATCAGCGCCTGTATAGTTTCAATGATGTCTGCTGGCTGGCGCGGGTTCGCGAACTGATAAATGAGAAAGGGTATGACATAGAGGATATTGCCCGTCTCATATCATTGCCCGCGTGCTGGCAATTGAGGAATTGCCCGGAAGAGCTACGCGCAGAATGTCCCGTTGCCAAGTCGCCAGGCAAGCAGTGCTGGGAGATTGCTCAGCGACAGGGACGCTTTGCTCACTGCCAAACCTGTCAGATCTACCGCATTGCCACCGAAAAGGATACGTGATAAGCGCAGTTATGAATCGCATAGCCGTGGCCCATGTTGCGGAGTCACGAGGCTGGCGGGGTCAGGTTCAGCTCATGGGCTGATGGCACAAGTTGACGATTCGCAAGCCGTCATTCTCGAAGAGCTGGGCATCCCGTACGATGAAGTGTCGGAGGGCCTCTGCCTGGCCGACGGGCCGCACGCCTGCTCAAAACTGATCGCCGCAGCCTGCAACGCCGGAGTCTTTGTGATCAATATGACATCGTTTGAAGATGTCGTGATCCAGCAGCCTGGCCGAGTCAACAGCATGGTGATCAACTGGACGCCGGTGGAGGCGTTGCCCCGCCAGATTACCTGCGTGGATCCTGTGGCCATTGAGGCGGAACTGGTCATAGATGCCACCGGCCACGATGCATGCGTAATGAGGAAGCTGGAGGAGCGCGGCCTGGTAGAATTACCCGGTTACGGTGCAATGGACGTGGGCCGATCCGAAGACGAAGTGGTCGCCAGAACCGGCGAAGCCTACCCGGGCGTGATAGTCTGCGGGATGGCTCAACAGCTTGTGGCACAGGGCGAGAAGGTGGAGCTGGTGGCGATAGTTGATCTTCCCGCTCCCCGATCAGGCTACCGTAACCCCTGGCGACTCCTCAACCCCCGGTTCGCCTACTATTTTCTGCGTGAACTGCCATATGGCCTGATCTATTTCTTCGCTAAGACCGGTAAGGAACGGCGCAAGACTCTGGGTCGCATCGTCCCGAAACTCCGTCGCTGCCTCCGATTGCTATTTGGTGCCCAGACTGCGGAGGTTAAAGAAGCTTCTCCTGTCACAGGTGAGGAGACACTTGATGTGCATACGCCGGCGTGGGACCAGGTGGATGCAGCAGTCAGACATGCTGTGGAAAACTATGTTCCACAGCCCTACCGCGGGCGCGTGACTCTGTTCCGTTCGCGTAGACAGCACACGATTTCCTCTCATGATCCCAACATGGGTTGGGACAAGCTGGCCCGGGGAGAATTTGAAGTGGTAGTGATACCCGGCGATCACGTCCACTTGCTCAGTGAGCCA